>CAZHIT010000093.1:0-4221 GCA_964533125.1 uncultured Candidatus Sumerlaeota bacterium | reverse complement strand
AGGAGAGAATGATGATGGCGTTGTTTGGCAAGAAAAATCCCAAAGAAACCGCCTCTTGCTGCTGCGGGGGCAGCTGTGATGCTGAAAGTATGGCGAAGGCGGAGAAAGCCAAGGTTGAGGGAGCCGGGGTGAAGGTGCTCGGGAGCGGTTGTGCCAAATGCAATCAACTCGAAGCGGCAACGAAAGCAGCGCTTGAACAACTGGGTATGGATACCGCTATCGACCATGTCACCGATTTCACCCAAATCGCGGCTTACGGCGTGATGTCTACGCCGGCACTGGTAGTGGACGGGAAAGTAGTTTCGTATGGCAAGGTGCTCAAGACCGATGAAGTCGTCAAGATTTTGCAGAAGGTCAGAGCCTAAGCGGATGGAAAAAGGCCAAAGTCCAAGCATCGGCTTTTTCGAAAGGTACCTGACGGTATGGGTCGTTTTCTGTATGGCCGCCGGTGTGTTGATCGGGAAGTTCCTCCCCGGGATTCCCGCTTTCCTGGGGCGCTTTGAGTATGCCAAGGTTTCCATCCCACTGGCTATCCTGATTTGGTTTATGATTTATCCGATGATGCTGAAGGTTGATTTTCAAAGCATCAAAAATGTGCGGGACAACCCGAAAGGATTGTTCGTCACCTGGATCACCAACTGGCTGATCAAACCGTTTACAATGTTCGGTATCGCCTGGTTCTTTTTCTTCGTGCTGTTTAAAGCCCTGATCCCGGCTGAGCTGGCCAAGGATTATCTGGCGGGCGCTATTCTCCTCGGCGCCGCACCGTGTACGGCAATGGTCTTCGTGTGGAGCCATCTGACCAAAGGCAATGCCGCTTATACGGTAGTGCAGGTGGCCACCAACGACCTGATCATCCTGGTGGCCTTTACCCCGATCGTGGCTTTCCTCCTGGGTGTGGGCGGGGTGACCATCCCGTGGGACACGCTGATTTTGTCGGTGGTTTTGTTTGTCGTTATTCCACTGGCCGGAGGCATACTGACCCGCAATGCTGTCATCAACCGGCGTGGACTTGACTATTTTGAGCAAAGCTTTATCCCCAAGTTCGGTAACATCACGGTCATGGGGCTGCTGCTTACCCTGGTCATCATTTTCTCCTTCCAGGGGGAAGTGATCCTGCATAACCCGCTGCACATCCTCCTGATCGCGATACCGCTCACGCTCCAGACTTTCCTGATCTTTTTCATCGCCTACCTCGCCAGCAAGGCCCTGAAACTGCCGCACGATATCGCGGCGCCGGCCGGCATGATCGGCGCATCGAACTTCTTTGAATTGGCGGTGGCCGTCGCGATCTCTCTGTTTGGCGCCAAATCACCCGCCGCCCTGGCGACGATTGTCGGCGTGCTGACCGAAGTCCCGGTGATGCTGATATTAGTAAAGATCGCTAACCAAACCACCCACTGGTTCCCGACCAGCAAAGGAGGTGTAGCCAATGAACGATAAGCCGAAAGTCGCTTTTATCTGCGTCCATAATTCTTGCCGCAGCCAAATTGCCGAAGCCCTCGGTAAACATTTCGCGTTTGATGCCTTTGACAGCTACTCTGCCGGTACCGAAACCAAAGACCGCATCAACCCGGATGCGGTCAGACTAGTAAAACAGCTTTACGGCATTGATATGGAAGCGACCCAGCGCCCGAAGCTATTGGAGGATATTTCACAGGTGGATGTGGTGGTTACCATGGGCTGCAATGTCGAGTGTCCTTATCTGCCCTGCAAGCGCCGGGAGGACTGGGGATTGGATGATCCTACCGGCAAGACGGATGCGGAATTTATCAAAGTGATCGGGATTATCGAAGCTAAGGTCAAAGATTTGCGAAGACAGCTGATGCAGTAACCGGCAGATTTATAGACCGGCTCAGCATCCAATCAACCTTCGGGTTTACCCCTGCACCAACTCCCACAGCTTAACGTAATCACTGACAATATCGTACTTCACATTCGCCCCACTGATCGCCCGGAAATGCTCCCGCGCACAGTCCGCCTTCGCTTTTTCAATCTCCCGCAGCTCCAGCGACGACATATCGCCCTTAGTTTCGGCGACAAAGTACACATGCTTCACCTTGCCCTGGTAGAAGGCGATCGCCCAGTCGGGGTTGTACTTGCCGACGGGGGTATGGATATAGAACCCCTTCGGCAGCTTAACATACACCTCGACCTCCTTGCTGTGCGCCTCCAGCGCGGCGGCAAAGTCGCGCTCCTGGGTAGAGTCGTAGATGATATAGTCGTACAGATGGCGCTTGGTGGGCATGGCGTTTACGCCCAGAGCGCCTTTTTTAAGCTCCGGCTCGGTAAACACAGTCGTGTCGAACCGCGAGGTCAGTTTGTCGTAAGTAATATGCTCGATAATCGCCGTGGCCTTCTGCTCGTTGATAAGGTTGGTGGCGCGGATGATAAACTCCTCGGGGTTACCGCCGAACTGGTCAAAAACCACCTTCTCGATGCCGGCCAGGATAGTGGCGATGGTTTTGCGGGTGAGACCGGTTTCAGCCACAATTTTACCGATCAAATCGTAGCGGACCGACCGGCTGGCCTGCATTGCCGTATACGCCGACGCCTCCTCCCGCACCGTATCGGCGCGGACAAAGGCCTCACCCGCTTCCAGTTGGTCTTTGGATTCAATCGTCGCCGTCTGCTCGCCCCGCTCCACCTTGAAGTGGATTTTGGATACCCGCAGGTGGGAGTTTAGGGCGCCGATGGCCTTTTCAATCAGCTCGGACTCGTCAAAGCTGACCGTATAGTAACTTTGGCTGCTGATGCGCGACCAAAGTTCCCGAAATGCCTTACTGTCCAGCTTGGCCCGGTCCAGGGTCATGGTCACCGTACCCTTACGGCTGTTATCAATTTCCATAGCCTTCGCATCGTAGACCAAACCCAGCACGGCGGCAACTTCGTCCCCCCGGCCAGCGGCTTCGGGCGGCATCTCCAGCGTACCATTCTTTTTGTCCTCGTAGTATTTTTCGGTCAGTTCACCGCGCTTAACGTAGCCATTTTCGATCAGGCTCTCGTAAATCGCCAAGGCGGTATCCCCGCCAAACTTCTCCTCAAACATCTTCGCCTCGACCTTGCGGGGCCGGTCGGCAACCGCCTCGGCAATCTCGCTCTGCAAGCCCTTAGCGAAACTGTCGTAGCTCTCGTTCGCGATTACGGTCAGCACATTCACCAGGTGGATCTCGTCGCGGGTGAGGACATTCTCATCCATCCGCTCGCCACCCTGGTTTACGGCCAGGCGCAGACCGCGCCCCACCTCCTGGCGCTTGCGGACCTCGCTGCCGCTCTGCTTTAAGGTGCAGATTTGGAACACATTCGGGTTGTCCCATCCCTCACGGAGGGCCGAATGGCTGAAGATAAACCGTACCGGTTCGCGCCTATCCAGCAGACGCTCCTTGTCCTTCATAATCAGGTCGTAGGCGTCGGCATCGTCGGAGGTGCGCTCCTTCCGGTCGCCCAGTTTGCTGTCAATCAGGCGCCCGCTTTTCTTGTCGATGGAGAAGTAACCGGCGTGGGTCTGCCCTACGGGTATGCCCGCCAGATACTTCAGGTACTCCGGCGTATCATCATGGGAAAGCTGCCATTCGTGGGTTACCGCCTCATACTCTTCCTCAAACACCTGGGCATACGGACCGCCGGCGGCGTTGCCCTGCGCATCGTACTGCCTGTACTTGGCCACCTCGTCGATAAAGAACAGCGACAGGACCTTTATCCCCTTGGCAAAGAGCATCCGTTCGCGCTCCAGGTGCGAAATGATGGTCTCCCTAATCTGGATGCGGCGCAGCTGGTCCTCGCTGACCGCGCCAATCACATCCCCCGCGAACAGCTTCTTGCCGTTCGTGAACTCTACCGACGAATCCCGTCCATCGATCCGCCGGACCGTATAGCCATTCTGGTACTCGGTCAGTTCGCCGGACTGGTCGAACAGGTTATAGCCCTCACCCACGATCCGGGTAACCTTGCGGATGCCGGATTTGCCCTTGACATCAAACTCTATCGTGGCGGTCGGATTGCCCCGGGAGAGGTTAATACTCTGGAGGTAAACATATCCCTCGGTGGCCGTGGTCCCGGAAACCGAGATGCCCTTGACGGCGATTTTTTTGACCAGCCTTTTGTTGTAGGCCTCCAGCGCATCCAGGCGGTAAATCATATTGTAGATACTGTCGGCGCGGTGGGTCGCCGAATAGCGCAGGGTAAACAGCGGCGCAAACTCCTTCAGCCGCTCCTTCGTCG
>CAZHIT010000092.1:0-9484 GCA_964533125.1 uncultured Candidatus Sumerlaeota bacterium | reverse complement strand
TATTCAAGGTAAGCAAAACGCTATGGATGCGAAAATGGAAGAACTTAAACAACTGGATATCAAGCGCCTGATAGAGGAAATCGGAGAGGTGCACAGAATCGAGTCCGAAAGTGCAACGGCGGCAAAGAAGTGGAGAGCAGTCGAGATTAGGGCTTTTTGTTTGAGCATTATTATCGGAGTTGCGATACTCTATAGGCTGATCATACTGTGAGTAACAGGTAAGCAGTATGCGAAGGTTCGTATTGAATGCTGGGATCTTCGGCAACAAAAATTGTATTGAAAGGCGATAGTCTGTGTTGCTGTTAGCCTTATGCTTTGTAAAACAGCTATATTCAGAGCCACGAAACTAGGCGCTTGGCGGTACTTTTGAGCAGAATTGTGGCTTACAAAAGACTGTTTACTTTTTGACCTAGATTCCGGACAGCTACCCCGTTGAACAATATTCAAGACGGCGGAAGCTCGCGCGGACGAGCCATTTAGGCCAGTTGACAGACGTCAATTTCTATTTGTTTTGAGTAAGGTAAATTTTATAAAGCGAAAAGTGGTTCTATCGTGCCGGACAAGCCATATTGCTTTGCCGAACGGATCAAGCTCGGCTCGGATCTGGGAGCCAAATACGCCATCGTCCCGGGGGACCCTGGCCGGGTCGCCAAAATCGCGGCTTACCTGGATGACCCGCAGCCGCTCGCGGTGAACCGGGAGTATACCAGCTACGCCGGGTATGTGGACGGCGCAAAGATCGTGGTCATCTCTACCGGCATGGGCGGACCCTCTACCGCCATCGCCGTGGAGGAGCTGTACCAGATCGGGGTTCGGACCTTTATCCGCCTGGGCACCTGCGGCGGGATGCAGCTGCCGCTCCTGGGCGGCGATCTGGTCATCCCCACCGGGGCGATCCGGCAGGAGGGGACGACCCGGGAGTACATCCACATCGAGTTCCCCGCCGTAGCCAACTTTGCCGTGGTGAGCGCCCTGCAGGCCGCCGCCCAGGCGTCGGGTGCGAGATATCATCTGGGGATCGTCCAGAGCAAGGACTCCTTCTACGGTCAGATGGACCCGTTGCGGATGCCGATTGGGACCGAGTTGAAGGCGAAGTACGACAGCTGGATCAAAGCCGGTACGCTCGCTTCGGAAATGGAGTGTTCCACCCTGTTCACGGTGGCCCAGATTCTGGGGGCCCGGGCCGGGGCGGTGCTGCACTGCATCTGGAATAAGGAGCGGGAAGTGGCCGGGCTGCCGATTGAGGTGAACCGCGACCTCACCCGGGCGATCCAGACCGCGGTTGGCGCCCTGCGGGAATTGATCCGGGCGGAACGGGCGCAGGCAGAGACGAACGGATAGAGGCAGAGGCTGACCGGACTGGTCAGCCTCCTGGTTTTCTTTGGCGAGGCAGCCGGAGGGGTTTACGGTGGAATTGGCAGGAAAATGCTGCCAGAGGAGAGAATCGGTTCAAGCAAAAGGAAAATAAGGAGGGGAAAGGATGAAACTAAACGGGATTATGACCGCCCTGGTGACGCCGCTTGGGCTAGACGGCCGGGTGGACGAGGCGAAGCTGCGGGCGCTGGTGCAGTTCCAGCTGCAGCACGCCATCAGCGGTCTGGTGGTGCTGGGTGGGACCGGCGAATACCTGGCGCTTTCCCCGGCGGAGCGGGTCCGGGCCATCGGGATAGTGGCGGGCGAGGTGCAGGGCCGGGTGCCGCTGATTGTGGGGGCCCTGGAACCGGGCCTCGGGGCCAGTATCGACTTAGCCCAGGCCGCCCAAGCGGCTGGGGCGAACGCCGTTATGGCTATGACCCCTTACTATGTCAACCCAACCCAGGCCGGGATAGTTGCTTTCTACCAGGCCCTGGCCGCGGCGGTGCCCCTGCCGCTGGTGCTGTACAACATCCCATACCGGACCGGGGTGAATATGCTCCCGGAAACGGTGGAGAAGATAGTAGACTTAGTGCCCTCGGTGGTCGGGATCAAGGAGTGCTCGCCTAACTTAAGCCAGGTGACCGACCTGTTCCTCCGGGTCGGGCGGCGCATCGCGGTGCTGAGCGGGGAGGAGTTCTACGCCGTGACTGAATTTATCTTCGGCATTGAGGGGGCGATTTTGGCGACCGCGAACCTGATCCCGGACTTCTGGCTGCAGGTCTATGCCAAGATCGGGCAGGGGGATATCGCGGGGGCGCTCGCGCAGTATTACCGCTATTTTCCGCTGCTGCAGGCGCTCTTCCGCGAGACGAACCCCGGCCCGCTGAAGGTAGCGATGGGCTTGGCTGGGCTGCCGGCCGGCGAGATTGGGGTGCCGCTGCTGCCGCCGGGGGCGGAGACCCTGCGGGAGCTGCGGGTTCTGATGGGCGAGCTGGGGTTGGTGCGGTAGCGGGGGTTGGACAGGGCGAAGCGTGAACGATGAGAGTGGAGCGCGGGGTGAGGACAGGAGGTTGCCCGCCCCGCGCTTTGTCACCCTGAGCGAAGTCGAAGGATCTCGTTGCCATAAGCACCCGGATTGGGCCAGCCACCCGAATGTGCCAATCCTCGACCGGTCGCACAACGCGGGGCGGACTTTCGTGAATCGCACATACAACGATAAACCTACGATTCTCAACATAACCCTGACAAGATTGAATGCCTGCCGGAGGTGGTACTGTGAACGCAATAAGGGATATTGCGGTGGGTATCGGAATCTACGCGGTGGCCATAGGTGTCTATTGCAAAATAGCAGATTCGCAGTGGGAGCATAGCGAGAACGCCTTCCTTGTACTCATGTTAGTCGTGCCGCCCATTGCGATGATTATCTACGCAGAGGCGGTATACCCGGATTTTTCAATTACTGAGAACATCCTTTCCAGGGGACCGGGGCAGTTTGGCATGATGGTGCTGGCTATCGTTTGGCTGTATTGCGAGTGGAAAGACTTGGAGAAAGATTACTATCACAGAAACCATTGAGAGGTTCGGCTTATAAGCCGGGCCTCTTACATTTAAGGAGGCGGAATATGGAGTAAAAGCTATGCGCAATACCTTCCTGGCACGACCCTAACGATATACTGGCGCAGGCCTTTCCTGTGGCCAGTACGTTCCTGAATAAGTAGCGGTGGCCGGCGCAGTTGACAATTCGATAATCGAGAAACTCTACGCAACGCATAGATTATTCCTATAGCAATTGAAGGCATGTCTGGGAGTATAAGAGAGGGTTAAGCCGACCGCCCGTAACATCTAAAGGGCTGATGCCAGGCCAATCCTCCAAGCATTTGGTGATCAAGGCTGGCGGACAAAGACAGGCAGGCTATTAAGGCACTAAAACGCAAGTATGTGGTCGATTGGGAAGGCATAAAGGCAAGAGCCAAGGCCAATGGCGTCACGCAAGAAATACTGTGGTTCGCCTACGAAGCATAAAAGAAGGCACCAAAGTAACAAAATCGTACACTTCCGGAAGGATATGGGATCCTCTGGAGCGAATTATCCTGCCGGAGGTGGTGGTACTATGGCAAAGTACAGGCGCATAGCAGTTCCTTTAGTTTTCTTGCTGGCCTTGCTCGTTATTGGCCCCAAAGTATATGACCGCTACTTTCCTTCTGGCGAGTTGGTTTTAGTGAGAGGGACAAACGTTTACCATCGGGCGAGTTGTGTATTTGTAAAAAAGGCCAGCCCGGACAGGATAGCGTTAGTAGATGATTTGGCTAGGACGGCGCAAATGAATTACCGACCATGCAAAACGTGTAATCCGCAAAACAATGCGGAGTATGTGGAGTTTCTTGCTGTACTAAACGCCAAACCATTAGACCACGAAAGAGCGTGGCAGATGACGAGCAAAAATGATGATCTATGGAAATTATTCACCGACGATACCTATCGCGACGTAATGCTTTACGCATATATTGAAGGATATATCCCCAGAGAGAACATGCCTACCGAGGTATTCAGCGAGCTCCAGTTGGATTTTTTTGCCCCCCGTTATTAGGCCTTCCCAAAAGGATCTTTATTCGGTTCGAGTAGATGCTCGGGCTGTTTCCATTTTTACCATGCTTAGCATGGAGCACAAACCTAGCGCATTACCTTCCAAGCCCACCCCGATGCTATCACCGAAAGAGTAATCATCGACTATGTTTTTCACCCCAACTCCTCGCCCTACCCCAGGCGGCGCAAACAAAAAACGGGCGGCCCGATTAACATACCGGGCCGCCCGTGCGATTGCAATCATAACTTATTTTTCCGCCGCCGAAACACAGATGCGTAAGCACAGCATCGTCTCAGCAAATCCTTGGCAGCATCTCGTCTGCCAGCAGGTCAAGGTACCGCGTACCGCCGTAGACGGTGCGCAAATAGCAGTTACCCGGACCGGCCTGCACGCTGCCGATGATGGCCGCGCCCTCGCCCAGCGGGTGCCGGTGTAATCGCGCCAGCACCGCCTCGGCCTGGTCCGGGGCGACGACGGCCAGGAACTTGCCCTCGTTCGCCAGGTACAGCGGGTCCAGCCCCAACAGTTCGCAGGCGCCGCGGACCGCCGGGCGCAGCGGCAGGGCGGCTTCAGTCAAATACATATCTACTCCGGCGGCAACAGCGATCTCCTTGGCCGTCGTCGCCACTCCGCCCCGGGTGGGGTCGCGCATAAACTTTATCCCGTCACAATAAGTTATAAGGTCATCAATTACGCCATTCAGGCAGGCGCAGTCGCTGACTACCGGCGTCGAAAAGCCGAGGTTCTGCCGGGCGGAGAGGATGGCGATGCCGTGGTCGCCCATGGGCCCGCTGAGAATGACGGTGTCGCCGGGGGCGATGCGGTGGTACCCCAGGTCAGCCCGGGGGTGGAGGTAGCCAAGGCCGGTAGTGTTGATAAACACCCGGTCGGCGCTTCCCCGTTCGACCACCTTGGTGTCGCCGGCGACGATGCTCACCCCGGCGGCGCGGGCGGTCCTGCCCATGGCCGAAACAATCTCCTCCAGCAGCTCCAGCTCCAGACCCTCCTCCAGGATGAACGCGGCGGTGAGGGCGGCGGGGATGGCCCCGGTCACCGCCAGGTCGTTGATGGTCCCGCAGACGGCGAGCTTGCCGATATTGCCGCCGGGGAAGACCACCGGGTCCACCACGAAGCTGTCGGTAGTGAGGGCCGGGATCTCGCACCGGGCTGGCAGGAGGGTGGCGTCACCCATCGCGGCCAGACTATCGTTCCCCAGGTGGCGGAAAAACAGGTCGCGGATAAGGGCCTGGGTCTGCCGCCCGCCGGCGCCGTGGGCGAGGGTAATGCGCTTAGCGTCCATCGGTTTCACCCGCCTTGTGCCGTTCGTACTGGTAGTAGGCCGCGCAGGCCCCTTCACTCGAAACCATACAGGGCCCGAGGGGCAGTTCCGGGGTGCAGACCCGTTCGTACTGGGGGCAGTCTGGCGGCTTGAGTTTCCCCCGCAGCACGAGTCCGCACCGGCAGGCCGGGTTCGAGGCAGCCGGGGGAACATCGAGTGGGAAGCGCCGCTTAGCGTCCCACTCCGCCCAGGCCGGCGCAATCTCCAACCCGCTCCCGGGGATGACCCCGAGCCCGCGCCAGGCGGCGTCGGCCGGCACGAAATACCGCGCCGTCAGCTCCTTCGCCGCCGGGTTCCCCTCCTCCCGGACCACCCGGGTATAGGCGTTCTCCACCGCCGGCTGCCCATCGCGCACCATCTCCGCCAGGCGGAGGACGGCCCGGAGGATCTCGGCCGGAGCGAAGCCGGCGACTACCGCCGGGACCCCGGCCGCGGCCAAAAAGTCGTATTCCGCCCGGCCCGACACGGCGAGCACGTGCCCCGGCAGGAGCAGTCCATCAATATCGGGTGCATCCGCCAGCAGCAGGCGGAGCGCGTCGGGCAAAGTCTTATGGGCAGAGCAGACGGCGAAATTGCCGACGCTCTGCCGCACGGCGAGGTCGAGGGCGGCAGCAACCACCGGCACGGTGGTCTCAAAGCCGATACCCAAAAAGACGACCGTCCGGTCCGGGTGGGCGGCGGCCAAGGCGAGCGCGTCAAACGGCGAATACACCACCCGCACATCGGCGCCCGCTGCCTTGGCGGCGGCCAGGCTAGTGTGGCTGCCCGGCACCCGCAGCATATCGCCAAAAGTTGTAACCATCACGCCCGGCGTCTCCGCGAGGGCGATCATCCGGTCGATGTCGGCTGCGTCGGTGACGCAGACCGGGCACCCGGGGCCGCTCACCAGTTCCACCTGCCCCGCGAGCATCTGCCGCAGGGAGTAGCGGGAGATGGCCATGGTGTGCGTGCCGCAGACCTCCATCAGCCGCAGAGGGCGGGGGACGGCGGCGCGGATATGCCTGGCTAAAGAAGAGACCAGGGCCGGGTCGTACAGCTCATGCGTCATCGGCGGACATCTCCTTCAGCAAATCCAGGGTGATCTGGGCCTCCGCCTCGTCCACCCGCTGCAGGGCGTAACCGGCGTGCACCATCACATAGTCACCGACTATAACCCCGGGCACCAGGCGCACAAACACCCGCACCCGGTTGCCCAAAATATCCACCTCGGCAAAATCACCTTCCAGGGAGATTATCTTCCCCGGTACAGCGATGCACATCTGCTCACCCTCTTCCTTGAGTATCCGGTCAGCGTTCGGCCGGTTCATCCGGCCAGCGACCGGCCTGTTCGCGGGCGGCGGCGATGGCCGCCTGCCCGAGGGCGATACCGCCGTCACCCGGGGGGACCAGGCGGTGGCGGTACACGGTCAGCCCCGCCGCCGCGAGGGCAGAGGAGAGACCGGTGAGGAGAAATTCGTTTTGGAAGACGCCCCCGCTCAATACCACCCGGGATAACCCCCGGCGCCGGGCAGAAAGCAAAGCCGCTTCGGAGAGCATCCGCACCAGCGTTGCGTGGAAACGCCCGGCGATCACGGCGCGGCTGACCCCCTCCAGGCAGTCGTCGACGACGGCGCGGAGCAGGGGAGCGGGATCCATTTCGCTTGCGGTTAAACCATACGGGTAGGGTTCGCCGCCATTCCCGGCCAGTTCCCCCAGTTCGATCGCCGCCTGGCCCTCGTAGCTCGTCTCCCGGCAGATTCCCAGTATGGCCGACACCGCGTCAAACAACCGGCCGCAGCCCGAGGTGAGGGGCGAGTTAAACCCGCTTCGGCATTGGGCTATCACCGCCGGGATCTCGGCCATACGCTCCGGGAACAGCCGCCGGGCCAGCTCCTCCGCCTGCTCCGGCCGGCAGCGCACCAGGGCACTTACCGCCATGCGCCAGGGCTGCCGGATGGCCGTCTCCCCGCCGGGCAGGGGGAGGGGGGAGAGGTGGTACTCCCGGGTAAAGTCGGTATAATCCCCCGTCAGTACCTCCATGCCCCAGAGGGTGCCGTCGGTCCCGTACCCGGTCCCGTCGCAAATCACGCCCAGCACCGGGCCGGTCAGCCCCTGCTCGGCCATGCAGGAAGCCAGGTGGGCGTGGTGGTGCTGCACCCGGTACAGGCGGCGGGGCGAGAGGGCTTCCGCCAGCCGGGTGGAAGCGTAGTCAGGGTGGAGGTCGCAGGCCACGATCTCCGGCTCCACCCCCAGGATACGGCGGTAGGCGGCGAGGGCAGCCAAAAAATGTTCCTCGGTCTCGCGGTTAGAGAGGTCGCCGATATGGGGACCGGGGAAGGCGTTAGACCCCCGGATAATGCAAAAAGTGTTCTTCATGTCCGCCCCAACGGCGAGGACCGGGGCCGGGGCCGGCGCCGAGAGCACGATGGGGCGGGGGGTGTAGCCCCGCGACCGCCGGTAGAAATACTCCCGGTCGCCCACCACCCGCAGGACCGAATCGTCGCAGCGGTTCACGATCTCCCGGTCGTGGACCACAAAAAAGTCGGCCACATCCCCCAGTTCCGCCAGCGCCGCCGCGTTGGTCCGAGCGAGCGGCAGGCTCCGGCGGTTGCCGCTGGTCAGCACCAGAGCCGAAAGATCCCCGGCGAAGAGGCGGTGGTGGAGGGGGGTGTAGGGGAGAAAGACCCCCAGGCGCGAGAGGCCCGGCGCGAGGATTTCGGTCGCCGGGGTCTGCTGCAACAGGTCGAGAAGCACGATGGGAGCCGCCGGGCTTGTAAGGATAGTTGCTTCCCGCTCGCTCACCTGGCACCACTGCCGGATCCACCCCAGGTCCCGCGCCATCACCGCGAGCGGCTTCGCCGGCCGCTGCTTGCGCCGCCGCAATTCAGCCACCGCTGCCGGGTTTAAGGCCTCGCAGGCCAGGTGGAAGCCCCCCAGGCCCTTAATCGCGCCAATCTGCCCGGCCCGCAATAGATCACGCACCAAAACCTCCCAGTCGCCGTCAATCTCCCGTCCGTCCCGGTCCCACACCCGCACCTGCGGCCCGCATACGGGGCAGGCGTTGGGTTGGGCGTGAAAGCGCCGGTCGGCGGGGTCGTCGTACTCGGCCTGGCAGTCCGGGCACAGGGTAAACCCACGCATCGAAGTCGCGGCCCGGTCGTAGGGGACGTCCCGGATGATGGTGTAGCGTGGCCCGCAGTTGGTGCAGTTGGTAAAAGGATAGCGGGAGCGCCGGTTACCGGGGTCCATCAGGTCCGCCCGGCAGTCGGCGCAGGTGGCCACGTCCGGGGCGATGAGGACGTCTTTCGGGGCGTCGCCGGCGCTCGGGACAATGGCAAAATCGGTATAGCCCGCAGCCGGGGCGGCCGCGAGCTCGATATCCGTGATCTGGGCCAGGGGCGGGGGATTAGTCCGGATGGCGTCTGCCAGGGCCGACACCGCCTCCGGCGCCCCCTCGATGTCAATCAGCACTCCATCCGGGGTATTCTGCACCCTACCGGAGAGACCATACCGCCCGGCCAGATTATAAATGAAGGGACGGAAACCCACGCCCTGCACAATGCCGCGTACGCGGACTAAACAGCGGCGCTTTGTTTCGCCCGAACCCGCTCCGCCAGCCACCGGCATAACGCTTCGACTCCTTCGCCTTTCCGGGCCGAGACCCGGAACAGTTCCGCCTGGGGCTGGATGCCCCGGATTTCCTCGCTGACGCCGTCGATATCGTAGTCAAGCAGGGGCAGGAGGTCCACTTTGTTTAAGACCACCGCCTGCGAATTGCGGAACATTGCCGGATACTTTAAGGGCTTGTCCTCCCCCTCGGGGATGCTCAGCACGGTCAGCTTCAGGTCCTGCCCCAGGTCGTACTCGGCCGGGCAGACCAGGTTGCCTACATTCTCGATCAGCAGCAGGTCGAGGTCCGCCGGGAGACCCCCGGCGCAGCCGGCGATCATCTTCGCGTCCAGATGACAGGCCCCGGCGGTATTGATCTGGATGGCCGGCACTCCCGTCCGGGCGATGCGCTCCGCGTCGCGGGTGGTGGCGATGTCGCCCTCGATCACGGCGATGGAGAGCTGATCTTTCAGGCCAGCGATGATCTGTTCCAGGACGGTGGTCTTGCCGGACCCCGGTGATCCCATCACGTTTACCACCAGGGTCCCGGCCGTGGCGAAGCGTGCCCGCAGGTGCTCCGCCTGGGTCAGGTTTGATTCCAGCACGTAGGTCTTTAA
>CAZHIT010000091.1:7548-9494 GCA_964533125.1 uncultured Candidatus Sumerlaeota bacterium | reverse complement strand
CGCTTTCACCGGCCGATGATCCTCTGTCCAGCATAATTCTCTCCCTAGCGTTTGATTCCTGCCCGGCGCCGGTTTTTTTGCCCGCCGCCAGTGGAATATTGTTTGCGCCGGGTGGAAGGTATTAGCCAACCCCCGAAGAATAGTAAATAAGAGGAATTGGCCGAAAATTCACGCAATCGAGACCGGGTAACCGGCCGGGATCCCGCCACAAAAATCAGGAAAGGGTGAACGTAATGCAAAAGTATCGGTCAGCCTGGGTCGAAATCAACCTCGATAACATCGCGCACAATGTCCGGCAGATCAAGAACCGCGTGGGGGAAAAAGTTTGCGTTATGGCCACCGTCAAGGGTGACGGCTACGGCCACGGAGCCTACGAGGTAGCCAGCACCGCCCTGCAAAACGGCGCCGACAAACTGGCGGTCGCTATGGTCGACGAAGGGATCGATCTGCGCCAGGCCGGGATCAAGGCGCCAATTTTGATCTTGGGCATGTCCCTGCCCGACCATGCCGAGGAAATCGTTCGCTACGACCTGATGGCAGCCGTCTGTGATCCGGAACTGCCCGCCGCGCTCTCCGCTGAAGCCGTCCGGCAGCACAAAACGGCGCAGGTTAACATCAAGATCAACTCCGGCATGAACCGAATTGGGATCCACCCGGATGAAGCGGTTGGCTTCGCCCGCTCCTTGCAGGCCCTGCCGAACCTGGAGATCGAGGGGATCTTCACCCACTTTGCCACCTCCTATTATGAAACCGTCTATGTCCAGCATCAGTTCGAGCAGTTCATGCGGGCAATTGACAGCCTGGAGGCGAACGGGATCCATATCCCTTGGCAGCACTGCTGCAACAGCGGCGCCGTGTTGAACTTCCCCCATATGTACCTAAACCAGGTCCGCCCCGGCTCCATCATCACCACACCCGTCCCGGCCCAAACCGCGGAGCGCAATTTAGACCTCCGGTACGCGATGGAAATCAAATCCATGGTGGCCTTCATCCACGGACTGCCAACGGGTGAGAGCATCGGCTACAATCTGCTGTACACCGCAGATCAGGACCGCCGGATCGCGGTTATCCCGGTTGGCTGGGCGGATGGCATCCCCGCCGACCTGGGCAATCGGGGGCATGTCCTCATTGGCGGCCAGCGCTGCCAAATCCGCGGCCGAATTTGCATGGACCAGATGATGGTGGATATTTCCGATGTCCCGGATGTGCACCCGGGGGATGAGGTCGTCATCATCGGCCGCCAGGGGGAAGAAGAGATCCTCTCAAACGAATGGGGGGCCATCGTGGGCGGGATGAACAGCCATATCAGCCTTCGTTGCCTGATCAGCAAAAGGATGCCCAAACTCTACATCCGGAGCCGGGAAAAAGTAGCTCTCCGCTCTTTCCTGCGGCCAGAACTGACCGAAATGCTGGCCCGCTAACGCGCGGTTCGGGGGCCAAAGATACGGGGGTTATATTTTGCTGTCAACAATCCAACTTATCGTCAGCAGGGTCAGCGATTTTTTTTGGGGACCGCCCCTGTTCATCGCCGTCCTCGGCACCGGCCTTTATTACACCATCGCTTTTAAGTTTCGTACCTTTACCCAATTCCGCTTCCATTTCCGCCACACCTACGGCTCGATGTTTGAGAAAGTAACCAAAGGCGAAGGCTCTTTCCGGAGTTTTGCCGCGGCCTGCCTCTCGTCCACCATGGGCGTCGGCAGTGTCGCCGGGGTCGCTACGGCCATTACCTCCGGCGGGCCCGGGGCAATCTTCTGGATGTGGGCGACCGCCTTAGTTGGGGCGTCCACCAAGGCGGCGGAGATCATCCTGGGCCAGCGCTACCGGGTCAAGTTCGAATCCTTAAACGAGTACCTCTGCGGCCGCAACTATGTGCTGAAAAACGGCCTCGGCTGGCACACCCTGGCCCGCATCCTGGCCTGGACCTTCATCACCTCGCCCTGGGG
>CAZHIT010000091.1:5466-7538 GCA_964533125.1 uncultured Candidatus Sumerlaeota bacterium | reverse complement strand
ACCAATGCCCTAGTCACCACGGTGGAACAGGCCTTTGGTCTCCCGGCCCAGATTGGCCTCTACATCGTCGTCGGCTCGATGCTGATCGTCTTTGTCGGCGGGGTCCGCCGGATCATCGCCGTGGTGGAAAAGGTCGTGCCCTTGATGGCCGCCTTCTATATCTGCGCCGGCGTGGCCATGCTGGCCATGCACGCCGACCGGATTCTGCCGGCCCTCGGCCTGATCGTGAGCCACGCCTTCACTCCGGCGGCCTCGCTCGGGGGCTTTGTCGGGGCGACGGCCGCCCAGGCGATGCGCTTTGGGGTGGCCCGCGGGGTGTACTCAAGTGAAGCCGGGATGGGTTCCGGCATGGGCTCCCACGCCGCCGCCATCACCGACCACCCCGTCCGCCAATCCTCCTGGGGCCTGGCCGAAACCGTGGTGAACACCATCGTCGTCTGCACCATCACCGCGCTCGCCATTATCACCAGCGGTGCCTATATCGACCACCCCGGCGTTACCGGGGCCCCGCTTACCGCCATCGCTTTTGAGAGTTCGCTCGGTAAAGCCGGCGGGATGCTGGTGGCCGTGGCCGTCACCCTCTTTGCCTGGATCACCATGCTCTCGGCCTACTACGGCGGGCAGAAGTCGGTCAACTTCCTCTTTGGCGATACCAAGGCCAATAAGCTGATGATGCGCTTCTGGCTGGTCTACTACGTCGCGCCGGTGCTGCTGGCCGACTCCGATACCGGACTGCTCTGGCTGGTGACCGATACCACGACGATTATCGGCGTCTGCGCCGGCATCAGCGCGCTGGTCGCCCTGCGGCGGGTGGTGGTGGATTTGTACAACGATTTTTGGGACCGCTACCTGCCGGCCCTGGAGACGGGGCAGAACCCGCCGCCGGTGTCGTTTGTTACCCGGCCCTAACCGGTGGCCTCGACAGCCGGGGAATACAACAGATGACTGCTCGCCGCAGTCATCTGTGTTTTTTGCCCTGGTATAGCTGCTTTAGCCCATCGCCAAGAACAACGCCGAAGCCAGGAATCAAGCTAAACACCGGCACGGCAATCAGCCAGAAGTCCCGCACCAGGCTAATACCCGCGGTCACTGTCACCGCCAACACCATCCCTGCGACGTTGATCCAATACTGTGGCCAATACCTGATATTTATAAAGTAAGCGGCAAAGACAACCCAGACCAGCATTATCCCGGACCAGGCAACGAAGGTCAGAGCGTACGCGCCACCATAGCCGTGCGGTAAATAGATCAGTCGCCACAGCAGTTGCAGGGAGAAAAGGGGGAACACCAGCAGAAGAAATCCCACCATGCCCTCGCCTCCGCCGCCGGGCGGTCAGCCCGGTCAGATTCGGATGATTCCGGCCAGTTTGGCCGCCATGACCGTGACCGTAATGACCAGGAAGAGTTTGATCCACTTATCCCCTTTTTTAACCGAGAAGACGCTCCCCAGATAAGCCCCGATGCCACTGCCCGCCGCCAGGACCAGTCCGGACGGCCAATTGACCTTGCCGTTTAAGAGAAACACCAGCAGTGAGGACAAAGTGAAGACGGCGGTGATGATTACTTTTAAGCCGTTGATCCGCACCAGCGAGTAGCCGGTGAGCAGGGTGAGCGCGGCCATCATAATAAAGCCGACTCCCGCCTGGATTAAGCCGCCATAAATGCCGACGCCGAAAAAAACGGCCATCCCCAGCCCGATATCCCGGGAGGTCAGAGCGGTCTTGGCGGCCTGCCCTTTTTTGGCCGGGCTCCAGAGCGTGAGGCCAAGCACGATGAGCATCACTACCGCCAGGAGTTTGTTAAAAATCTCATCCGGCAGGTTAACGGCGATGTTGGAGCCGATAACTGCCCCGGCTACCGCCGGGATTCCCCACTTCAGCCCAAGACTCCAGTCAAAAAAGCCCTTGGCGCGAAACCCGGCCATCCCCGCCAGGCTCTGGACCATGATCGCCACCCGGTTGGTTCCGTTGGCCACCGCCGAGGGCAGGCCGAGGAAAATCAGGGCCGGCATCGCCAGCAGCGATCCGCCGCCAGCCACTGTATTGATAAACCCGGACAGCGCACCTACCACA
>CAZHIT010000091.1:0-5456 GCA_964533125.1 uncultured Candidatus Sumerlaeota bacterium | reverse complement strand
AAGAGAATATCCTGGCCCGACATCGCATCTCCTCCGATCATTTTCTGAGACTAATCTATGCCCTGACACCCCTGCCCGGTTACTCCCCCGGCCGGGGAATACAGGCATTATACCTTAGAGGTCGGCCAGTGTCAAGGCAGCGAAACCTGGGCGAACCATAACAAAGCCGCGGCTTACCGCCGCGGCCAAGCATCCCGCTATATTTGGAGGTACCTGGGGACTTCGGCCAGTCCGTCCGCCAGATAGTCAAAATAGGAGTTGCGCAGGAGGTTGTTGAAGACTTTCTGGTCCATCTGCACGAGAGGGATCAGGAGGATCTTGCGGCCGGCGTAATCCATCTCAAAGGGCAGGCCGTGCACCTTAGTGATTTTGGCGCTGACCGGGGTAGGCCGCCCGCCCACCAGCACCGGTTGGTATTTTTTGTACAGCGCATCCCAGATTCGGGTACTGAAAACGAACACCACCCGCAGCCGGGGCAGGCGCTTTAGCTCCAGATCAATGTTAGCGTTGCCGTTTCGGGGGCGGACCGCCTTGAGGACGCTGGTCTTTTTGGGGACGGAGCTGGCCGACAGAAAGCAGATGTCCTTGAAGATACTGCCCGAACTCAGATAATCGTCCACCTGCTGGAAATGCAGGATTTTCCGCTCGTTCAGCGCCTCCAAAAACTGCTTGCCGTAATCTTTGGCGCTTTTCAGCCATTCCTGCAGGGCTCTGGCTTGCCCGTCATCTTTTTGGTCGGCGGCCGCCGACTTCTCCGGGCTAACCCGGGAGAGCCAGCCGGTTCTCTCCGGAATCGGCAGGAGGACGCCGATATACGGGCTCGGGTTGGTCGCGCGCACCGCTTTGGCGCTGCTTTCCTTTTTGGTGTATTTTCGTTTGATCTTGTCGATTAAGTCCATTGTCGGCCGACTCCTTTGCAGGTTACGAGTTGGGTTGGGGAGTGAATTCCCTTCTCGCACGGGGAATTCCTGCTGTCGGCCGCTTGATGTCAAAATATTCTCACAAATCGGGTGTAAGGTCGCCTGCGCCTCACCCTGGTTCTTGCCGCGTAAATCTAGCTGCCCCGCCGCAGGCCAAGGAGCGGCCTGGGCGGCTTCAAACCAGGGATAAGTAGCCGGCTGCGATTCTCCCTGGCAGGTCTGGTTTAATCCTTGGAAGCCCCTTTCGGTCCCGGGTCGCCCGGCCTAAACCTTTTCCGGCTGGTCAAACAGCCGGAGGTATTCCCCGTAGCCGGCCGCAGCCATCTCGGCCTTGGGCACAAAGCGCAGGGAAGCCGAGTTAATGCAGTAACGCAGCCCGGTGGGAGCCGGTCCGTCCTCGAACACATGTCCCAGATGGGCGTCGGTTTCCCGGCTGTGCACCTCGGTCCGCACCATGCCGAGACTGACGTCCATCTCCTCCTCGACTGGTGCCCCGGTAAGCGGCCGGGTAAAGCTGGGCCAGCCGCAGCCGGAATCGAACTTATCACGGGAGCTAAACAGCGGCCGCCCGGAAATGATATCGACATAGATCCCGTCCCGCTGTTCGTTCCAGTAGGCGTTGCGGAACGGCGGCTCGGTGGCTTTGTCCTGGGTCACCCGGTACTGGAGGTCACTTAGTTCCCGGCGCAACTTTGCTTTATCCTTAAACCGACTCCAGTGCTTGGTGATGAAGGCCTCCCGGCCGGAACCCTTGGCATACACCCGGTAGTGGTGGGGATTCTTGCGGTGATAATCCTGGTGGTACTCTTCGGCCGGGTAAAACGGGCCGGCCGGGAGGATGCGGGTCGCAATCGGCGCGTCGAACCGTCCGCTCGCGGCAAGCGCCTGTTTGGAGGCCTCCGCCGCCTGCCGCTGTTCTTCACTGTGGTAAAAGATCGCCGTCTGGTAGGATTCGCCCCGGTCGCAAAACTGCCCGTCCGGGTCGGTCGGGTTGATCTGCGGCCAGTACACATCCAAAAGCTGCGGATAAGTGATGCGGGCGGGGTCATAGGTCACCTGAACGGCTTCGGCGTGGCCGGTCCGCCCGGCGCAAACCTCCGAATAGGTCGGGTTTTCTTTGAAGCCGCCGGTATAGCCGGCTTCTACCCGGATGACTCCCGGCAGACGCTCAAAGGGAGCCACCATACACCAAAAACAGCCACCGGCAAAGGTAGCGTGCGCGATTGAGACCGCATGATCCTTTTCCATACCGTCACCTCTTTCTGCTTTGGCCTGCCCGCATCTTGCCAGGGCGCGGGAGAAAGCATATAATAAGGAATATTCCACACGGGGGTAAAAAGGATGAACAAAGTCATTTGCGTCTATAGTTCCGCGAGTGAAAGCATTGATCCGGCCTTTTTTGCCGTGGCCGCTCACCTGGGGCAGGAGATCGTCCGCCGGCAGGACACCCTGCTCTTTGGCGGCGGGATGACCGGCCTGATGGGGGCGACGGCGCTCGCGGTCCACGCCGCCGGGGGGAAGGTCATCGGGGTGATCCCGCAGGCGCTGAACCGGCCGGGCGTCGTCTACAACACCTGCGACGAACTGATTGTTACTGCCGGGTTGCGCGAGCGCAAGGCGGTGATGGACGAGCGGTCGGATGCCTTCATCGCCCTGCCCGGGGGCTACGGGACGCTCGAAGAAATCCTGGAGATCATCACGCTTAAGCAGCTAGGGTACCACCGCAAGCCGGTCGTCCTGGTCAACTCCTTCGGCTTTTACCGACACCTGCTGGCGCAATTTGACCTGATCACCCACGCCCGGTTCGCTCAGCCGGAAGTCCGGGAGCTGTACCATGTGGCCGATACGGTGGAAGAGGTCTTCGCTCCCATCGATGTCTGATGCGATATGCGCTGAACCAGCTTGATGCCGGCGTCGCCAGCCCAGGGCTTACCCCCCTGGGCTGGTTTTTTGTTCTGATCGGCGAGCCCGTACCTACTTCAGCTTCAGCTTGGCCAGGGCTTCCGCCAGCGCCGGGTTGGTCGGTCCCCGCTCGCCCCGCTCCTGCTCCCGCAGATAACTCGCCACATCCCGCTTGGACACTCCGGATTCTTCTTTCTTGCGTCGCTCGGTGAAGGCCGCGAGTTTCTCCCGGTACCCGCAGGAACAAACGAAGATCTGTCCTTCGCCCTCGCCCAGGAGGTCCATCCGCTTGTGGCAGTTGGGGCAACGGGCGTTGGTGCTGAGGGAGAGGTTCTGGCGGTGCCCGCAGCTCCGGTCCTGGCAGACCAGCATCTTGCCCTTCTTGCCGGTGACTTCGAGCATATACTTGCCGCAGTCCGGGCATTTGACTCTGGTCAGATTATCGTGCCTAAACTTGGCGGCGGAGTTCTTGATTTCATTCACCGCCCGCTGGGCGTAGGTCCGGATCTCGGCGAGGAAGGCGTTCTTAGGCAGGGTTCCTTTCTGGATCGCGCTCAGTTTCTGCTCCCACTGGGCGGTTAAAAGCGGCGACTTCAGTTCCTCCGGGACCAGTTCCAGCAGCTGGCGGCCCTTGGAGGTAATGAGGATATCCTTGCCTTTCTTCTCGATGGCGAAGTTGTTGAACAGTTTTTCGATAATGTCGGCCCGGGTAGCCACCGTGCCCAGGCCCCCGGCCTCCTCCAGGGAAGCCAGCAGGCTTTGGCTGGCCCCGGTGAGGTACTTGGCCGGGTTTTCCATCGCCGAGAGCAGGGTCGCCTCGTTGAACGGCGCCGGCGGCTTGGTCTGCCCGCTCGTTTCCTTAATTGCGGTGATCATCAGCTTTTCGCCCGGGCGGACCGGGGGCAGGATTTGCTCGCCGATGCCCTCTTCCCCTTCGTCCTCATCCAGCGTTTTGCCGTAGACCTCCTGCCACCCGAGCGCGGTAATCACCTTGCCCCGGGCAATGAACAGCTCGAAGCCGATTTTGGCTTTAATCGTCGTCTGCTCATATTCCATGGGCGGGTACAGCGCCGCCAGGAAGCGCTTGACCACCAGATCGTAGATCTTCCGCTCCTTGTCGTCCAAATTGGTAAAAACCGGACCCTCTTCGGTCGGGATAATCGCGTGGTGGTCGGTGACCTTGCTGTCGTCCACCATCGGTTTACCGGGCCGGATGGGGCTCCGCAATATCTTCACCGCCAGCTTGGCGTAAGGCCCCACCCCGCAGGCTTTCACCCGCTCCGGGAGCGTCTCCACCAGGTCCGACGACAGGCAGCGGGAGTCGGTCCGCGGGTAGGTCAGGAGCTTATGGCGCTCGTACAGGGCCTGCATGTAGGAGAGGGTATCCTTGGCCGAAAAATTGTACAGCCGGTTCGCGTCCCGCTGCAGTTCGGTCAGGTCGTACAGCATCGGCGGGTAAGTCTTCTTGGCGGTTTTCTCCACCTCGGTGACGGCGGCGTTTTTCCCCTGGAGCGAACGGAGCACCTGGGCGCAGTAGTTGCGGTCGAAGGTCCGGGTCTCCCGGGTTTTGCCGTCCTGCCAGGTCAGCTTTAAGTTATCAGCCAGAGCAGCAATCCCGTAGAAGCTCCGGGGCTTGAAGTTCTGGATTTCCGCCTCCCGGGCCGCGATCATGGCCAGGGTCGGGGTCTGCACCCGCCCGCAGGACAGCTGGGCGTTGTGCTTGCAGGTCAGCGCCCGGGTCGCGTTAATCCCCACCAACCAGTCGGCTTCCGAGCGGGCGACGGCGGAGGCGTACAGGTTCTCAAACTCCTTGCCGGGGCGCAGGCGGGCAAATCCTTCCTGGATGGCCTTGTCGGTTACGGACGAAATCCAGAGCCGCCGGACCGGCTTACTGATCTGCGCTTTTTCAATTATCCACCGGCCCACCAGTTCGCCCTCCCGGCCGGCGTCGGTGGCCAATACGATCTCAGCTACATCCTTGCGACTCATCTGCTCCCGGACGATGCTGTACTGCCGGTTGGTTTCTTTGATGACCACCAGCTTCAGCGGCGTGGGCAGCATCGGCAGGTCCTCTAGCCGCCAGGTTTTGTATTTATCGTCGTAGACTTCCGGGTCAGCCAGGGTCACCAGATGCCCCAGCGCCCAGGTAACAATGTATTTCTCCCCTTCAATATACCCGTTCCCCTGGCTGCGGCAGGCCAGTACTCTGGCCAAATCCCGGGCTACGGAAGGTTTTTCCGCCAGAACCAGTGATTTGCTCATCATTAATATCCTTTCTTAACGCGGATCATGGTATAGTTTTGCCGGCCGCCCTGACCATCATACCCTGGCCGGATCAGTCCAGGCTGACGGCGGGGTTGGCCCGGGTGAGATAATCCACCCGGCAATGCCCGCCTAAGTATCGTGTCACCAGCTCGGTCAGTTCCGTCAGAGCTTCAGCCAGATCGGCGTGCCGCTCCGTATCCAAAAGCTCCATGTACAATAGGGCGTTCGTGGTGTCCGCCGTGATCTTGGTCCGATCGGCTTCGCGCCACAGCCAGCCCCGCACCACGGCGCCGGCCTCGTCCCGGTAGATCACTTCCCCCACCGCCGGGGGCAGATCCTCCGTGCCCCCGAGCGGGACGAAGCTCTCAG
>CAZHIT010000090.1:9184-9519 GCA_964533125.1 uncultured Candidatus Sumerlaeota bacterium | reverse complement strand
CCGCCGGGTGTTCCTCAAGTACTATAACCCAACGCCGGGCGGGGATCAGACCGACTACTGGAGCCAGGATGACCGAAAGCATTACCGCGAGGCGATTAAGGCGACCCTGGCGGAGTTTGGGATCGAGATGGCCGAGGGGGAGGTGACGGCATGACCACCAGTTTTTGGCAGCTCATTCAGAATTACCGGATCGTCATCCCGATCATCCAGCGCGACTACGCCCAAGGGCGGCTGGACTCGAAGGTGCAAAAGATAAGGGAGGGGCTGCTGAACGCTTTAGCGGCGGCGATCCGGGAGATGAAGGGTTTTGCAAAAAACTGTCCGGGGAATATGGT
>CAZHIT010000090.1:0-9174 GCA_964533125.1 uncultured Candidatus Sumerlaeota bacterium | reverse complement strand
GGCAAAGAGGACCAGGTCCTCTATCCCCTGGACGGCCAGCAGCGGCTGACGACCCTGCTCCTCCTCCATTGGTATATCGCGGCGTGCGAGGGGCACCGGGCGGGAGCGGAGTCGGTGCTGGCGCGCTTTTCGTACCAGACGCGGCCCAGTTCGCGGGATTTTTGTGAGCAATTGGTCAAGTATCAGCCTGAGGATTGCTCCAAACCAATAGGGGCGGACATCCGCAACCAGTCCTGGTTTTTTGCCGGCTGGGAGCACGACCCGACAATCAGCGGGATGCTGACGATGCTGGATGCGATTCAAAAAAAGGTGGCGGATGCAGGGTTGAAGGATGTATGGCCGGCGCTGACCCAGGACCCGGGGGTGATCGTCTTTCACCTGCTGCCGCTTGCGCAGCTGGGCCTGACCGATGAGCTGTATATAAGGATGAACGCCCGGGGCAAGGAGCTGACCGGGTTTGAGGCGTTTAAAGTGCGCTTTGGGGAGATGCTGGCCCCGGCGGAGGCGGCGGAGTTTGCGCGGAAGGGTGACCAGGAGTGGGCGGACTTGTTTTGGCGGCTGAAGGACCCGGGTGTGGAGAAGGACCCGGCGCTCGCGATGGATGACGCCAGCCTGCGGTTTTTCCGTTATGCGGCCGACATGCTGCTGGCGCGGGCGGGTTTGGTCGCGGCGGGTGATGAATATGCGGCCTGGCGCTTACTTGCGGCGGACGCGGCCCGGGTTAGAACCTTGTTTGACTGGCTGGATTGGCTTGCGGGGCTGAAGAAGACCGCGGGGGACTTTTTCTCCGGGTTGTTCTATCTGGAGGCGTCCGGTTACCAGCAGGACCGGACCAGGCTGTTTTTCCTGTCACCCGAGGTGAACCTGTTTGCCAAATGCGCAAGCCGCTACGACCCCGGGCCGCCGAACAACCCCGGGCAGCAAAACAACCCGGCGCAGCAAAACAACCCTTTCTCGATCGGCGAGCAGATTATGCTCTATGCCGTTTTACTGCAGGGGCCAAAGCCGGCGCCGGAGTTTGCCACCCGTATCCGGAGTCTGCGTAACCTGGTCGCGAACTCAGGCGATGTTATCCGGCGCGAGAACCTGCCGGCGCTGCTTGGGGCGGCCGAAGAACTGATGCAAAACGGCAGTACCGGTGCGGGAACATCTTTCAGCCAAGCGCAGATGGTGGAGGAAAAGGAAAAGGCCGCTTTCCGGAAGCAAAACCCCGGGCTGGTGGAGGTCATGCACCAGCTGGAGGACCATCCCCTGCTGCAGGGGTGCCTGGCGCTGTTTGACCTTGGGTCAGATTTGCCGGATTTGGCCAGCAGGTTCCAGGCGGTCTTCCATGCCAACTGCGATTATGATGCTATCAGCCGGGCTCTGCTGACCCGGGAGGATTATTCTCAGAAACTCAGTTGGTTCCGTCAGTTCGGCAGCAAAAACGATTCGGTCTGGCGGGAGATGTTTGTGCCCAGTCAGAGACGCGGTGATTTTGGCCAGATCAAGTCGGCTCTCGCTTACCTGCTGCGCCAACTGTACCAGAATCAGAACCTGACCCTGGGGCAAATCGTGGACGATTACCTCGCGGCGTTTGCTGCGGATACCCAAAAGCCCAAGGACTGGCGCTATTATTTCATCCGCTATCCACAGATGCGTCTGTCGGCTTCGTCCAAGCGGCTGTCGCATAACGGCTATTACTATTGGGAGGACCGGGATAAAAAGCCTTATGAATGGGTGGTACTGCGGAAGACGACTTTGGGTGGGTATCACTGGGATCCGTTCCTCCGGATTATCTATGTGGCCGGCGGGAGTGGGGACCGGCTTTCGCACGGGGACTACTTAGCCCCCCTCGTCTATGCCCACAACGGAATCGTGGTAGAGATTAGGGTGGTAAACCGCGGCTACCAACTCACGGCGACGGACGCGGCCGGGGAGCGGGTGCTCGAGCGGCTGCGCCAGGCCGGGGAGGTTGGGAGCGACAATGTGGGCGCGGTGGTGCAGGATGCGGATGGCTTAGACCTCGCGGACCGGGTGGAGCGGGGGCTGCGGCTGGTGGCGGCGATTGGGCGCGAGGCGGCGGCGGTGGCGATGGGGGCAGGGACGGGGACGGACGAGGCTGATGCTGCGAGGTCAGAGCTGGTGGCCGTGGCGGGGGAGTAAGGTAACAGTAAACAAGCCCCGACAAGAATTGTCATTTGGTGCAGGAAAGAAGGTAACCTGAGTGGAAAAGCAGAGGGAGAAACCGCGCTTCATCGCTCGCCGCCGGGAGCAGGACGGCGAGACGCAGGACTTGGCCGAACACCTGCTGGACACGGCGGACTACGCCCAGCAGTTCGCGGCTAAAATTGGATTGGGGCCATTTGGCGAGCTGGCCGGCTTGCTCCACGACCATGGGAAAGCGACGGCTCTATTCTATGAGTATATCGGGAAGGCGACCGGGCTGATCGATCCGGACGACACGGACTACCCGAACGCAGCGCTGCAGCGGGGCGAAGTTGATCATTCCAGCGCCGGGGCGCAGTACATCTACCGTTTGTTTGCTAATGCCAGCCGGGAGCAGCAGCAGGCGGCCCAGGTGCTCTCCCTGATAATTGCTTCGCACCATTCGGGCTTAATCGACTGCCTGCGACCGGACGGGTCGGACAACTATACCCGGCGGATGACGAAGCCGGAGGAGAAGAGTCGGACGAATGAGGCCGGCGCTAACCTTGCTGCGAGTGTGCGGGAGCGGATCGAAGAGTGCATTGGCGGCGGCCGGCTGGGTGAGATGATGCTGACCACGGAGCGTTTGATTAAGGAAGAGAGCGATGCCGCGGATACCTACAGCTTCAAGAAGGGCTTATTGGTGCGGTTTCTCTTTAGCTGCCTGATCGATGCCGACCGGCTGAGTACGGCCAAGTTTGAACAGCCGGAGTGGGAAACATACCGGAATCAGGGCCGGTTCGCACCCTGGGTGGTGCTCGCGGAGCGTCTGGAAGCGCACCTGCGAAGCCTGGATAAACAGGGGGCAGCGATGCCGGAAGGCCAGCGCCGGGTAAATGAGCTGCGCCGGCGGATATCGGACCAGTGCCTGGAGTACGCCAAGCGGCCGGGAGGACTCTATCAGCTGACAGTGCCGACCGGCGGCGGGAAAACGCTGTCGAGCCTGCGCTTTGCTCTGAGCCACGCTAAAGAGCACAGCCTGGAGCGGATTATCTATGTTATCCCGTATACCTCGATCATCGACCAGAATGCGGATCAGATCCGAAAAGTGCTGGAAGGGGCAGGATCGGACGGGAGTATTGTCCTTGAACATCATTCGAACATGACCCCGGAGGAGGAGACTACCCGGCAAAAGGTACTGGCGGAAAACTGGGATGCGCCGGTGGTGCTGACGACCATGGTGCAGTTTTTGGAGACGTTGTTTGGCGCCGGGACCAGAGGGGCCAGGCGAATGCACCAACTGGCGAAGGCGGTGATCATCTTTGATGAGATTCAGACCTTGCCGGTGAACTGTGTGCACTTGTTTAACCTGGCGGTGCGGTTCCTGATCAGGGTTTGCGGATCGACCGTGGTCCTGTGCACCGCTACCCAGCCGTTGCTGGACCGGGTCGAACCACCGCAGCGAGCGCTCTTGCTCGGGCCGGAGCAACAGATGGTGCAGGACTACGCAGAAATGTTTCAGGTGTTGCGGCGAGTGGCGGTTGAGGATAAGCGTAAGGTTGGTGGCTGGAGTGAGACGGAGATAGCGGATCTGGCGGTCCAGGCCCTGGCCGATACCGGGAGCGTCCTGCTCGTCACCAATACCAAAAAAGCCGCCCTCCATATCTACCACGAGCTGAAGGACCAAACGCCGGCGGCGCTGTACCACCTGAGCACGAGTATGTGCCCGGCCCATCGCCTGGAAACGCTCGCGCAAATCCGGGCCAAGCTCGACGCCGGCCTGCCGGTAATTGGCGTGAGCACCCAATTAATCGAGGCCGGCGTAGACATTGACTTTGGGAGCGTAATCCGCTGCCTGGCCGGCCTTAATTCGATCGCGCAGGCGGCGGGCCGCTGCAACCGGCACGGGGCGCGGGAAAAGCCGGGCCAGGTGTACATCGTCAACCACCGCGGCGAGGACCTGAGCCGGCTGCCGGACATCCGCATCGGCAGCGAAAAGGCGGAGCGGGTGCTCTCGGAGTACCAGGACAACCCAGATCGGTTTGAGGGTGATGTGATCGGGCTGAGGGCAATGGAGCAGTTTTACCGGTATTACTTCTACGAGCGCCAGGCGACGATGTGTTACCCGGTCGGCAAGAAATCAGTGGTCGAGCGCGAAGACAATCTGTTCCAGTTGTTAGCGGTCAACGGGATCTCGCTCGAAAACCATAAACAGCGATATGCTCAGCATCCGCCGTATTCGTTCCGTCAGTCCTTTATGACCGCGGCGAAGGAGTTTAGAGTGATCGATGCCCCGACCCAGGGGGTGATCGTCCCCTACGGCGAAGAAGGCAAGCGGATTATCGCCGACCTCTGCAGCGTATTCGACCTTAGTCGGTCTTACCGCTTGCTGCGTACGGCCCAGCGCTACACGGTAAACCTGTTCCCTTGGACGTTTGCCAGCCTTGCTAAGAAGCAGATTATCCACGAAGTGCAGGAAGGAGAGGGTGTGTATTATCTTAATGCCCAGTACTACAGCGATGAGTTTGGCCTTAGCGAAACGGTAGTCAACGAACTCGAGCTTCTGAACGCCTGAGGAGGGTAGCTATGGACAACAAAGTCGAACTGAGGGTATACGGGAGACAAGCTCTGTTTACTGACCCTCTGACCAAGATTGGCGGCGAGAAGTGCTCCTACCAGGTACCGACCTACCAGGCGCTGAAGGGTATCCTGGAGTCGGTCTACTGGAAACCCACGATCATTTGGGTGATCGACCAGGTGCGGGTGCTGAACGAAATCCGCACCCAGACCCGGGGTGTGAAGCCGGTAGTGTACAGCGGTGGACCCAACTCACTCTCGATCTATACCTATCTGGACGCAGTCGAGTACGAGGTCCAGGCGCATTTCGAGTGGAACCGGCTGCGGGAGGACCTCGCGGCGGACCGCAACGAGAACAAACACTGGATTGTGGCCCGGCGGATGATCGACCGCGGCGGCCGGCGGGATGTGTTTTTGGGCACCCGGGAGTGCCAAGGCTATGTGGAGCCCTGCCGATTTGGGGCCAAGCCCGGAGCCTACGACCACTGGGGCGATTTGGCCTTTGGGCTGATGTTCCATGGCTTTGATTATCCGGAAGAGACCGGAAAAAAGCTCCTGTCGGCCCGGTTTTGGCGGCCGGTGATGCACAATGGGGTCATCTGGTTTATCCGCCCGGACGAGTGCACGATCCGGCGGGACGTAAAACCGATGGAGATGACCCTGCCGCCGACGGTGGGCTTGGCCGAGGCGGGCTTGGTGGAGGACTAACCAGGGAAGGAGGCTGCCTGATGGGCTGGATCCAAAAGCTGTACGAAACTTACGAACAATGCTATGCCTCGGCAGGCACGGGACCGGATGAAACCGGCGAACTGCTGCTGCCAATAAGCCATAGCACGCAGTTAGCCCATATCGAGATCACGCTTAGCGGCGATGGACTTTTCCGGCGGGCCCGGGTTATCCCCAAGGCGGAGGCCAAAACGGTTATCCCCTGTACCGAGAGTTCGGGTGGGCGGACGGGGAGAAAGCCGGTATCGCATCCCCTTTGCGACAGTTTGCAGTACGTGGCCAAGGGCTATGCTGGTTATGGCGGGGTTGTCACCAGCGGCTACGCCGATGACCCGGCGGTGCCGTACCGGGACTTCTGCCAAAATCTGAGGCAATGGTGCGAGTCCAAGTACGGACACCCGAAAGCGCAGGCGGTTCTGAACTATGTCGAGGCGGGCACCATGATCCCAGATCTGGTGCAGAGCAAGGTGCTGATCCTGGGGGAAAATGAGAAGCTTCTGGAGCAGTGGGATGGTGATGAGGAGGCCACTCCGCTGATCTTCACAGTTTTACCGGGCGGCGACCGCTGGCAGGGAGATGCCTTCATCCGCTGGCAGGTAGAGATCCCCGGTGACTCGCAAAGCGCCGTCTGGAAGGACCTGAGTTTGCACGAGAGCTGGATTGGCTATTACGGCACAACCAAAGCGGAGCGGGGTCTCTGCTATGTTCGGGGGATCGAGCTTCCCCTGTCTGGCCAGCACCCGGCCAAGCTGAGAAACGATGCCGACAAAGCCAAACTGATCTCTTCCAATGATATGGACGGATTCACTTTTCGCGGCCGGTTCGATAATGCCGGCGAGGCCTGCGGCATCGGGTACGATGTCACTCAAAAAGCTCACAACGCGCTGCGCTGGCTGCTTAGGCGCCAAGGTTACCGCTACGGCACGCAGATGATTGTGGCCTGGGCGACGGATGGAAAAGAATTACCGGACCCGTGGGCGGATACCTTTGACCTGGTAGGTGCAGACCAGAATGCGGTCAGCCCGACCGGGCCCGCCTTTACGGCTCAGGATATAGCACTGCGGCTGAACAAAAAAATGGCCGGGTACAAAGCGGAACTGGGGCTTTCGTCGGATGTTGTCGTGATGGGCATTGACGCGGCCAACCCGGGCCGGATGTCTATCTCGTTCTACCGCGAACTGAGGGGTTCGGATTTGCTGGACCGGATTGAGCGTTGGCATCAAACCTGCTGCTGGACCCACAGCTATCGGACGATCGAGGTAGACGGACCGAAAGCGGGCAAGAAGAAGAGCGTAAGAGTAAGGTTTGTCGGGGCGCCGTCACCCAAGGACATCGCCAAAGCGGCGTATGCTATCCGGAAGGAAGACGACCCCATCCTGAGGCGGACGGTGGAGCGGATTATCCCCTGCATTATCGACGGTCAGCCGCTGCCGGCGGACCTGGTGCATTCGGCTGTCCAGCGGGCCGCTAACCCAATCAGCCTGGAAAACTGGGAGTGGGAGAAGGTTCTGAGTATCGCTTGCGCGCTTTATCGCAAATATCGGGAAAAGGAGGTGTATGGTATGGCATTAGAAGAGACCAGAAAGACGCGGGATTATCTGTACGGGAGGCTGCTGGCCCTGGCCGATAACATCGAAGGCTGGGCCCTGAGCGGCGCCGGCGAAAAGCGGCCGACCAACGCCATGCGGCTGATGCAGCGCTTTGCTGAGTATCCGTTTTCGACCTGGCGGACCATCGAACTGGCCTTGGCCCCTTCGCTCGCCCGGCTGGGTGGGAAGTCGGTCAAACGGCAGCGGCAAATGGGGGAAGTGATGGCCCTGTTTGACCCGGAAGACTTTGTGAGCGACAAAAAACTGAACGGCGAATTTCTCTTAGGCTTCCATTGCCAGCGGGCGGCGCTGTGGACCAAAGGCGATAACAGCGGCACCGAGGCTGACGCGACGGAAGAAGCCGAGGAAGAATAGGGTAAGCGGGACTCTTTGGTCAAACGACGAACAGGAGGGGTAAAATGGCAGCACTGAACCACAAGATCGACTTTGCGGTGGTCATCGCGGTGAAAAACGCCAATCCCAATGGCGACCCGCTGAACGGTAACCGGCCGCGCCTCACCTATAACGGGTACGGGGAAATCTCCGATGTGTGCCTCAAGCGCAAAATCCGCAACCGGCTGATGCAGGCCGGTGAGGCGATCTTCGTCCAGTCGGATGACAACCGGGTTGATGCCTACCGCAGCCTGAAGGAGCGGGCCGAGGGCGAGCTGAAGGGCAGCCTCCAGGATGCCGAGAAGTTCCGGGTCGAAGCCTGCAAAAAATGGCTGGATGTAAGGGCCTTTGGCCAGGTCTTTGCTTTCAAAAAACCGGCGAAAAAGGCGAAGGGCAAAGCCAAAGACACCGAGGAAGAGGGCAGCGACAAAGGGGTATCCATCGGCATCCGGGGTCCGGTATCCATCCATCCGGCCTTCAGCATCGCACCAGTGAATGTTTCGAGCATCCAAATCACCAAAAGTGTCAGCGGCGAAGGGGACGGCTCCGAACGGGCTTCGGATACCATGGGCATGAAGCACCGGGTTGACCACGGCCTGTACCTTGCCTATGGCAGCATCAATCCACAGCTCGCCCAGAAGACCGGGTTTGGCGAAGCGGACGCCGAGGCGATTAAGCAGGCGTTGGTCTCGCTGTTCCAGAACGATGCTTCGTCGGCCCGGCCGGACGGGAGCATGGAAGTCCACCAAGTCTGCTGGTGGAAGCATAACTCCCCCAATGGGCAGTACTCGTCGGCCAAGGTGCACCGGACGCTGAGCGTAGCCGTCAATGCCGGCGTGACCGAGCCCAAAGGGGTTGGTGACTATAAGTTTGAACTCGCCGAACTGGACGGACTCAAACCCGAAGTCATCGAGGGGAAAGTCAATCCGAAATAGCCCCCTGCAGCGGAGCGGTCTTGCGGCCGCATTTTCCAAATCAGTTTGGGCAGGGAGCCGGGGAGGGGTGGACAGATATGACGAGGACAGCGGAAGAAACCACAGCAGGACGCGCCGACGAAGAACTCCTGCCCCTTTCCGGCATCCAGCACTTCGCCTTCTGCGAGCGGCAGTGGGCTCTCATCCAGATCGAGTGCCAGTGGGCAGAAGATGTCCGGACGACCGAAGGGCACCTGCTGCACGCCCGGGTGGATGACCCCTTCTTCGACGAGAGCCGGGGCAATCGGCGCATCGCCCGCGCCGTGCCCCTGCTTTCGCACCGGTTGGGGTTACAGGGCGTGGCGGACGTGGTGGAGTTTAACCGGGATGACCGGCTGCCGGAGGGGTTGGGCGTAGTGCTGCCTGGCAGCCCCGGCCGCTGGCGGCCCCGGCCGGTGGAGTACAAGCGGGGCCATCCAAAGCCGGATGAACGGGACGCCGTCCAGCTCTGCGCCCAAGGTATGGCCCTCGAGGAGATGCTGGGGGTGACCATACCGGCGGGCGACCTGTATTACCACCAAACCCGCCGCCGGGAGCCGGTAGAACTGACGCCGGCGCTGCGGGCGCGGACGGTTGACCTGGCCCAGCGGATGCACCGGCTGTTCGCGGCTGGAGTTACCCCGGCGGCGGACCCAAAACCGCACTGCTCCAACTGCTCATTGGAACGGATCTGTATGCCGGAGCTGGCCCGGCGGCGGGAGAAGGCATACCCCCGCCTGAAACCGGCCAGGATACCCCACGTGGCGGGGTGCGAGACGGAGGCGGTGAAGCTGGCCGGGCGCTGGGGA
>CAZHIT010000089.1:1169-9547 GCA_964533125.1 uncultured Candidatus Sumerlaeota bacterium | reverse complement strand
CGTTATCTCCAGTATACCATTCGGAGCCGTGCGACAACTATCCTAACACAGGGGGGGAGCGGTGGAGACGGGGAAGCCGGAAGCGCCGCGACGGCCGGCGGGCCTCGCAATGACGCACCCGCGGGTTGGCGGTGATGGCGTTACCTATTGACGGCACCGAGAGGCGAAGCAGCATGGATGGTAAAACAATCGCTTGACGTTATTGCGAGCCGGCACGATCTTTGCCGGGGTGGCTTTTCTGGCATCCTCCGTACCTTGTTTTGCCGGCCGGCAAAGAAGCGACGGGGCAGGGTAACGACGGGGTGCGGGCCGGCACAGTGGGAGCGGCCCCTGCGTCACGTAGGAGCGGCGGGGAGGGTGACGATGGGCGGGCGATTCGTGAATCGCCCCTACGCGGGGACGGAACGGGGGACCGACGGGGGTAAGGATACCCCCAAGACCACAGGCAGGTGCCGCCAGGTCACTGTCGAAACTTATCACCTAAAATAATCGGAGTTTGATACATTAGGGTTATTGAATATTTGGGGGCGCCGTGTTATAATTGGGTAGTGATTTTATCAGTAGAGGTACCTGATAAGAATAAGGGCCCTACCCGGGCCAAAACTGAATACCGATGGGCAAACCAGATGAAAATCTGGGACGCAAAGTGCGGAGTCTAAAGCATTAATGCTATGGCTGTCCGGCTGCAAACTTTTTAGTTGCGGCCGTTTTTTTATCGGCAGCCGGGCGAATGAGGAAAGAGGGGAAGTTGTAATGAGCAAACCACAGGGAAAAACCGGCGGCAGCAGTGTGCTGGGCGTGCTGGCAGTGGTTGTTTGCCTGATCCTGATTCCGATCCTGGTGGTCAACCTTACATTGATTGTTCAATCCTTTGTTAACCCCACGGCCGTGCCGAGCTTTATGGGTTACAAGCCCTTCATCGTGCTGTCGGGGTCGATGGAGCCGGTCTTCTATCCGGGCGACCTGGTGATCGTGAAGGTCACGGATCCGGCGACGCTGGCGGAGGGGGACATTATCGCCTTCCGCGAGGGCAGCGCGGTGATCACCCACCGGATTACCCGCGTCGTCTCGGAAGACGGTACCACCCGTTACAACACTAAGGGTGACAATAACGCGAGCGCCGACCGGATTTCGGTGACGCCGGACCGGCTGGAGGGCATCTACCTGCGCCGGATTCCGCGCCTGGGCAATACTGCGATGTTTATGCAAACCCCAACGGGGATGCTGGTGTTTATCGTCATCCCCCTCATTGGGTTTATTCTGTATGATGTCGGCCGCCGTCGCTATTATGACCACCGGGAGCGCAGCCGGACCCGCGACCTCGAGGCGGAACTGGCCCGGATGCGCGAGCAGCTGGGTGGCGGCGAGAGTGTGACTAAGGAAGAAGCGAAGGATGGTGATGTAAGCGCCTAAAGGTCTGCGGGCCGCGGCGGGCCCGGCTCTGCCGACTAGATCTAGATATAGAATCGTAAGGGAGGAAAGAGAATGAAAACCAATCGCCTGACCACCCTGGCGGTAATCGCCCTGGTGCTCACCCTCGTAACCACTTCTCTGGTAGCCGGTACTTACGCGAAGTATGTAACGGTCATTGACGCCGAAGACACCGTCACCGTCGCGAACTGGCAGGTAACCCTGACCGGTGACGACGCCGCCGGAACCGAGACCGCCGACTACGAGACGACCTTTGACCTGTTCAGCACCTTCACGGATGGCGGGATCGACGGCGACCTGCTGGCCCCCGGCTCCACCGGCATCTTCACCGTGGTCTACAACTCCGAACTCACCGAGGTTGACCACAACATTACCCTCACCATGGAATCCGCGACCGGCGCGGCGAATCCCTTGTCTGAACTCAATTATCTGACCTTCTCCATCGACGGCGGCGTCACCGATATCGCGCAGGTAGCCGGTGTGTATACCCTGAAGAGCACGGACTACGAAGCGACCGCCGGCGCTGACGACGTCAGCGTCACCGTGACCTGGGAATGGCCCTTCTCCGCCGGTGCGGTGCAGGATACGGCCGACACCCTCGACGGTATCGCCGCGAAATCCTACGAAGTCGCCCTTAAGCTCACTGCCACTCAGCTGACTGACTAAACTCGGTTCTGGCCCTGGCTCTGAGCCAGTATCCTGAGTGTTACCCCTCCTCCCGCCGGCCGGGTACTGCCCGGCCGGCGGGGGCGAGAGGGCCCGACGGTAAGTAAGAGATGAGGTGAATCGGTTGCTTGGCGAAACCCCCCGGGACATCCGGGCTACGCAAGAGACAGAGGCCAGGCCGCCGGTCTCCCGCCGCCTGCGTTTCCTGCTAATCTTTCTGTTTTTGCTGGTGTCGGTTACCTTTACCTGCATCGGTTACCTGGCGGGGCGGATTACCGATAACCGCTGGTACACCGGTCAGGTGGTAGATACCATCGTCATCACCGCCGGCAATCCCCCGGTCACACCGAAGCCCCCGGTAACGCCGGGTGAGCCGGAAATTCCGGTGGAAACTCAATACCAGCTGAATATCACCGGCCGGGTGCAGTACACCGACGGTTCGCCCTACGCCAACGGCACGGTGGAATTGCGCTCGGAGGTCCGCTACACGACCACCGACAGCGAGGGGGATTTCCTCTTTGAGAATGTGCCGGAAGGCGAACACCGGGTGTCGGTGGTCCGGGGCGACCAGGTTCTGGCCAGCTGCGAGGTGGACATCCGCCGCAGCGAACTGATATTGGAGGCGCCGGTAATCAACCTCCAGGCCGGGATTTATGTGATTGAACTGCCGATACAGTTGACGACGGTGGACCTGGTCCTGGAACTCCCCCGGGGATTTAGCGGGGGGGGAGCGGGTGAAGGCGGCACCGGCGGCTCTGGCACCGGAGGAACCGGCGAAGGCGGTACGGGTACGGGCGGTACTGGAACCGGCGGATCGGGTACCGGAGGTACAGGTACCGGCGAAGGCGGAACCGGTACCGGTACCGGCAGCACGGGCGGTGGCCCAGGTGGCCTGATTATTGTGCTGGGGCCGCGCAATCCGGGCGGGGGCGGCGCGGGTACGGGCGGCACCGGCGGGTCCGGCACCGGCGGGTCTGGCACCGGCGGGTCTGGCACCGGCGGGTCTGGCACCGGCGGGTCTGGCACCGGAGGCACAGGTACCGGTGAAGGTGGCTCCGGCACCGGAGGCACGGGCGGTTCCGGCGGCTCGGGCGGCTCAGGTGGGTCCGGCGGCTCGGGCGGCTCAGGTGGGTCCGGCGGCTCGGGCGGCTCCGGCGGCTCGGGTGGTTCAGGCGGATCCGGCGGCTCGGGCACACCCACCGGGGAGCCAGGAGTATTCGTCCGGGACAAATACGGCTCACCCAAATGGGCAACGTTCACCTCGGTGGATATCTTCGCGCCGCGGGCGGGGAACAAAGGGGTGAGTACGATCGACGGCAAGCATGTGATTGCCCCGGGGTCGGAGGGTGTGTACATCTTTAAGGTGCAAAACCCGGAAGACTGGCCGGTGGAATACGAAATTGATCTGACTGAAACCGACGCGAATATCCCGGAGGTGCCCCTGCGTTACCGCTTGCGGGTGGGCGCGGGCAGCGGTCCCTTCGTGGACGGCGACGCCTGGCAGGATGCGGGCGAGGTGAGTGCACCGGTCTTCGAACTCGAAGGAAACGATACGCAGTATTTTACCCTGGAGTGGAAATGGCTTTCGGTTGATGACGCGACCGATACCGCTTTAGGTACCCAGGTCATCCGGCCGGTTTATGTGCTGAACATCGGCATCACGGCCTGGTATCAATAGGAGCGAAAAGAGGTTGGCTATGCCCAGGCACAAAGAGAGTGCGTTTTGGCAGCGGGCGCTGGCGGCGGTCCTTATCGCCGTCCTCCTGCTGAACCTGACTTTGCTGTACCGGCAGTTTTTCGGCCGGCAAACCCTGCCCAAAGTCGGCGGCTTCGCCTTTACGGTGGTTCTCACCGGCAGTATGCTCCCGGTTATCTCCCCGGGCGATCTTTTGGTCATCCGGGAGCGGCCGGCGTACCATGAAAACGATATTATCACCTACGACTGGGGCCGAAGTCTGGTCACCCACCGCATTGTGGGGGTGGAAGACGGGTATTTCCGGACCAAGGGCGACAGCAACAACGTCGCCGACGCTAAGCTCGTGGCCCCGGCCCAGGTGCACGGCCGGGTGGTGGCGCGCATCCCCGGGGTGGGGCGGTTGTTTTTGTTCCTGCGTTCACCTTTGGGCATTCTGATTCTGGTTATCGCGGGCATCCTCATTATCGAGTTGCCTTACCTTAAACCCCGCCATCACGACGAATAATTTGATGCAGGTGGGCCTGAAGATGAAAAACCGATGCCTTGTGTATTTGTCATATTTGGTGCTGGTGACTATGATTACGACCATGGTCTCTTTCGCCCGGTACGCGACGACGAACACCGCCATCAATACGGTGAGTGTTGCGCGTCCGGTGCTGGCCTACGTCCCCATCAGCGCGGAGCGTAACGGCACGCCGATTACCGAGCTGACCGGGGGTATCGCGGTCGCGAACTCCGAGCCGGGCGATGTGATCGAGTATGTGTTTGAGATCCGCAACTACGATGGGGTTAACCGCAACCAGGTAATGATGAAGTACAAACCGACGGTGACCTTCAATCCCCCGGCGCCTGGCAAACTGCTGCCGCTGAGCTACACCCTGGAGGCGAACGGGAGCTACCCGGACGCCGGCAGCGGCTGGACTTACCTGGGGTATGACGGCGATATCACTCACAGCTACACCCTCACCTTGACCTGGCCCGCGGCCTCGGCGGACCCGGCGTTTAGAAGCAAGGTGCAGAGCATCAACATCCAAATCGATTCGCAGCAGACGGATTAGGCGGGCGGCGCAAGTAACGGCGCCGTCCCCAAACCATACGCTTATGCAGAAGTAAGCCCCGTTTTTCGTTGCCAACCGGAGCAAACAAAGTGTCTGGGTTACCTTTGCCGCGTCGCTGCGCTCCCCGTAATCTTATTCTTGTCTGCAGCTACAACCCAGCCGCCTAACGCCGGAACCGAAAAGTTAAGCCGTTCACCGGTAGATAAGACCACCCAACGCTTCTATAGTAAGCCAAATCAACCGTCGGCGCTCAAACGACAGACGGGGAAAGAAGGGAGATGAGACGATGCTGTCGCCAAACCGGACGAACCAAACGGTCGCCGCCGATATTTGGACGCTCTTGCCGGACCGTTCTTCGTGGGCCTTTGCCGCCCTCACCGTGCTGCTCATCGCCTCCCTCCTGACCTCTTCGAGCGCGAAGTATGTTTTGGATCCGGTGCAGTACCAGGTGACCTTGACGGCGGCGTCCTCGTTTGCCCAGCCGGTAACCGCTATCAGCCCCGTGGTCGGGACCACCGCCGCGGGTTATACCCTTACCGCCGGGACGGTTTCCCCGGCCGGGGCCACGGTAACTTACCAGTGGCAGCGCGGGCCCGCACTGGAGGGTCCCTACGTCAATATCCCGGGCTCGACCGCGGCAACCCGGGTGCTGCGCTTTGATGATAACAACCCATACCTGCGGGTGGTCGTGACCGGGTACGGCAGCTACAAAGGGACGACCCAGAGCGTGGGTACCGGGCCGGTAGTGGCGGCGCCTATCCCGCTTACCGGCATTACCGCCACCACGGGCCTCACCAAAGCCGGCCAAACCCTCACCGCCGGGACGGTGAGCGCCGCCGACGGCAAAACGAATGTCCCCGTGACCTACCGCTGGGAGATTGCCGACAGCTCGTCCGGGCCCTTTACCCCCATTCCCGGAGCGGTGAGCAACACCTACACCCTGCTCGAAACCCAGGTGGGCAAGTACCTGCGGGTGGTGGCCACCGGCAGCGGGGTATACATCAACTCGGTCAGCGCTATGTCCGGGCCGGTGAAAAGCGCTTTTACCCCCATCAACTCGGTCGGACCCATCAGCGGGACGACGACCCTGGGGCAAACACTGACGGCGGGCACGGTGGACCCGGGCGACGCTACAGTAGAATACCTGTGGAATATCTCGTCCACCCAATACGGCACGTACGAACCCATCGCCGGGGCGACTGGTTCCACCATCGTCCTGACCGCTGTTCCCTTAGGCTCGTATCTGAAGGTGAAAGTAACCGGCACCGGGATGTTTAACGGCAGCGTCACGAGCGAATCGATCGGACCGGTGGCGGCGGCCTCAACCCCGATTGCCGGGACGGTATCGCTTACCGGCACGGCGCAGGTGGGCAGCACCCTCACCTTAAACGACGCCGCCCTGACCCCGGTTGGGGCGACGGTGACCTACCAGTGGGAGCGCCGCGCCGAAGGGGGAAGCTTTGCGCCCATCGCCGGGGCAACGGGCGCCAGCTACGCCATCCCGGCGGGGGACCACACTCAGTATCTCCGTCTGAAGGTATCCGGCGCCGGCAATTACACCGGGACGCTGTACACCGCGAGCACGGCGGCGGTGGCTCCCTGCCCGATTACCGCTATCAGCGCCACCGCCGGGACGACCAAAGTGGGCGAGACGCTCACCGCCGGAGCGGTCAGCCCGGCCGGCGCCACCTACACCTACCAGTGGGGGCGGAGCGCCACCGCCGGCGGGACGTATGTCGCCATCGCCGGCGCTACCGGCTCCACCTATACCCTCACCGGGGATGATCAGGGCAACTACGTCCGGGTTACCGTTTACGGTACCGGCGCCTACTCCGGCGAGCAGTACGCCAATGCCGGACCCATCAGCGCCGCCGGCAACACCACCTCCATCATCAGCATCGCCGACTGCATCGGCGTTACCCATGTGTTTGAGACGCTCACCGCCGGGACGGTAAACCCCTACGGCGCCACCGTGACCTACCAGTGGTACCGGAGCGACAGCCTCACTGGCGACTATACGGAGATAGCGGGCCAGACCGGCAAGACCTATAACCTCACCGGGGCTGACCTGGGGTATTTCTTCAAGGTCAAGGCCACCGGCTCCGGCAACTACTCCGGCTCCAGGTTCAGCAAGGCGGCCGGGGCGATTACCGAAGCGCCGCTGGTGAGCGTCGAGGCAATCATCGGCTCCACCGAGGTCGGCCAGGTGCTCACCTCCGGCCTGGTGCTGCCGGCGGGCGCGCAGGTGCACTACCAGTGGCAGAAATCGCCGGACGCCGGGCTTGACCCCGAAGGGATCGATGCCATCAGCGGCGCCACCGACGACAATTACCAAATCAGCAGCGGCGAACTGGGCGAATACCTGCGGGTGAAGGTAGTGGGCATCAGCCTCTACACCGGCACGGTCTACAGCCCCTGGGCGGGGCCGGTCGTCGCCGCGGTCACGCCGGTCACCGGCATCGGGGCGATTGACGGCCTGGCGCAGGTGGGGCAGGTGCTCACCGCCGGCAACCCGGTCCCCGGGGGCGCCACGATTACCTACCAATGGCTGCGCGGCGGGGTCGCCATTGCCGGGGCCACCAGCCGCACGTACACCCTGGTGGGGGCGGACTATAACCAGGCCATCTCGGTCCGGATTACCGGCGCCGGGATTTACTCGGGCACCCAGACCAGCGCGGCCACGGCGGCGGTGGCGGCCTGCCCGGTCACGGGGATTTCCAATATCATCGGGATGGCCGAAGTGGACCAGATATTGATGGCGGGCACCCCCGTGCCTTACCACGCGGCCGTCACCTACCAGTGGCAGCGCCTCAGCGGCGGCAACTACGTTAACATCGGCGGCGCAACCGCTTCCACCTATCAGGTAACGGCGGCGGATAACAACCTCTACCTGCGGGTAGTGATTACGGCTGTCGCTGGCTCCGGCTATACCGGGACGCAAAACAGCAACAACACCGGCCCGGTGGGCAGCCCCAACGCCATCGCGTCGGTCTCCGACATCGTCGGGACGACCAATGTCGGCCAAACGCTCACCGCCGGTATTGTCCAGCCCTACGGCGCGGCCGTCTCCTACCAGTGGCAGCGCTCCGACACAGTCGACGGTACCTACGACAACATCGACGGCGCCACCGGCCAGACCTATGTCCTCACCCGGTGGGACTACAATAAATATATTCAGGTATTGGCCACCGGTACCGGCCAGTATTTCGGCGAAGTCATCAGCAACCCGACCGACCAGATTGGCCAGGGGACCTTATCGTCGATGGCGGCGATCAGCGGCACGACCAAGGCCGGCCAAACCCTCACCGCCGGGGCGATTATCCCCACCGGGGCCACGGTTACTTATCAATGGCAGCAGAGCGACGTTGGCGGGACCGTATTTACCGACATCACCGGCGCTGCCGGGGCTTCCTTTACCCTGCGCCCCGACGACGTGGGACGCAAGATTAGGGTAATCGCCACCGGCGATACCGCCTACAACGGCACAGTCAGCCAGACCACTCCCGGTACCATCGCCGCGAGCGGAG
>CAZHIT010000089.1:0-1159 GCA_964533125.1 uncultured Candidatus Sumerlaeota bacterium | reverse complement strand
CGGCTACCTCCGGCTCCGGAACGGTGGGGGCTACCCTCACTGCCGGAACCACGGTCGCGCCCGCCGCGGCTACCTATACCTACCAGTGGCAGCGGGGGACCTCGGCCAGCGGACCCTGGGCCAGTATCCCCGGCGCGACCGGTAACACCTATGTCCTCACCCCGGACGATTATTCCGCCGGCTACGTCCGGCCCTCCATTACCGGCAGCGGTCTGTACAGCGGCACGGTCTATCCGGCGGCCGCCACCCAGGTGGCTACCCGGCAGACGATTACCGCCATTGCCAACATCATCGGCACCCCCTCGGTGGGCGAGGTGGTTATGGCGGGGGCCATCACCCCGGCCGGAGCGACGGTTACCTACCAGTGGCAGCGCTGCAACAACGCGCTCCTCCTGAACGGCGGCTATACGAATATCGCCGGCGCGACCAACCAGTCCTATACCCTGACCGAAGACGAGGTTGATCTGTACATTAAGGTAGTCGCGACCGGTACCGGGGCCTACCAGGGCTCGGTCACCAGCGCCTACTACGGCAAGGTCTTTGAAAACCCCACCCGGCTGGTGGCTATCAGCCCTATCGTCGGCACCCCTCAGGTCAGCCAAACCCTGGAAGCGGGCACCATCGTCCCCACTAATTCCAGTGTCACCTACCAGTGGCTGCGGCGGGAATTAGGCGAGACGACTTATTCCCCCATCGCGGGCGCCACCGGACACACCTACACCCTGACGGCGGACGACTATCACCACAGCCTGAAGGTGACGGCCACGGGCGCCGGCTCGTTCTCCGGCTGGGTCGAGAGCGAACCGACGGAAGTGGTGACCGCCGCACCGCTAACGGGAATTACGAACATCGTCGGCAGTTGGCGGGTGGGCCAAACCCTCACCGCCGGGACGGTGACCCCTCTGGGCGCGGCAGTGACCTACCAATGGCAGCAGCGAACCCCCGCCGGTTCAATGGTGAATATCGATGGGGCCACCAATGCCACCTATACCCTGGTGGCCGGGAACCAGAACAATTTCCTCCGGGTAGTGGCCACCGGCAGCGGCGCCTACACCGGGACGACCACCTCGGCGGAGGTTGGACCGATTGGAGCCGCCGGGACGTCTAACCTCTCCGGCACCATTACCATCAGCGATACCACCCCGACGGTGAACCAGAC
>CAZHIT010000088.1:0-9732 GCA_964533125.1 uncultured Candidatus Sumerlaeota bacterium | reverse complement strand
AGTTGTTATCTGAAGAGCAGTGGTGCATCTCCACATCGTAACCCCGGGCGAGCATCTCTTCGGCGATCTGCTTCATCAGGGTAGATTTCCCGACGCCGGGGCCGCCCTTGAGGATGAGAATCCGCGTCGCATCCGGCTCGATTAAGTAGTCGTAAAACGAAAAGAACCCCTCCGAAGTGTTGCCGCCCGGGAATACCCGGCGAATCGTCCCCCTGGCTGCCATTGTACAAACCTCCCATACTCAACTCGGCCGGGTACCGCTGTGCACCTTGGCCTAGGATATAGTATTGGGGACGGGACAAAATGGTGTCGGCGCGGCGACCTTTTTTGGGGTCGCCGCGCCGAACATTCTAGCCAGGGTAATCACTCCGGGGGCAGTTTGGCTCCGGGCCGGGCGGACCGCTTACAGCGCGGCCAGGCCTAAAAACAGGTCTACCGCTACCTCAATCAGCTCGTCCCGGAAATCGTAGCCGGTGGTATGTACGTGGGGGTAGTCTTCGCCGTTGCCGATAAAGCAGATCGCCCCTTTAGCTTGCTTCAGATAGTGGCCGTAGTCTTCCGAGCCGCGGAAGGAGTTCTCCAACTCCCGCCAGGCCAAACCTTTTTCCTGGCAGACCCGGCGGATTTTGTCCGAGCTGGCTTGGGCGTTAACCGTTTCCGGGAAGGCGTCGTTGTAGGCAAAGCCCACCTGCAAGCCGTATTTGGCCGCCTCCGCCTGGGCCAGGTCGGTCAGCTTCCGCTGCAGTTCGTCCATATCCGCCTCGTACCGGGCGCGGATGGTGAGGAGCAGGTCGCCTTTGCTCGCCGCAATGCCAAAGGCCCGCTCGCCGATATCCACCTGGATAACGGTGCACAGAACCGTCCCCCGGTTGTTCTCCGGGGCGATCAGGTCCGGGATGGCGCTGATTAAGGCGGCGATGGCGAAAGCGGGGTTCGCACCATCCTGGGGTTGGCTCGCGTGGGCCGGCCGGCCGACCATGTGAATGATCATGCCTTTGGAGGCCCAGTTGCTCGTCCCGTCAATAGTATAGATCGTCTGGAAGTCCATGCCGCTCATATTGTGGAAAGCAAAAATTTCTTCGATGTTGTTTTCCTTAATGAAGACCGCGCACTCAGCTGCCCCATCGCCGGTTTCTTCGGCGTGCTGAAAGAGGAAGAAGATGTTTTTATCGGCGCCCCGGGCGGCGATCTCCAGGGCAAAGCCCGCCAGACTGGCGGCGTGCCCGTCGTGGCCGCATTTGTGGGCGACTCCGGGCACTTGGGAGCCGTGGGGGAGGGCAATCCCCTCGTCCATCGGGAGGGCGTCAAAATCGGCCCGGAAGGCGATGTTCTTTTTGTCCGCTCCCGCCCGGTAAATGGCGTAGAACCACCGGCCGCGGTCCACGATTTCGAGGTTGGTGTGGCCCTTGAGAAAATCGATCAGGTGCCGCTTGGTCCAGACCTCGTGGTTCGAGACTTCCGGATGCCGGTGCAGTTCGCGGCGCAGTTGCACCGCCAATGCGCGGTTGTTTGCTTCCACTACCCCATCTCCTTTATTATACTCTCTGGTCAAGGCGCCGTTCACCCAGCCAGCCGCTCCCGGGGTGCCGGCGAAGGTCTTTACTTTCACCATACTTTCGGCATAGCCGGCGTCAATCCCTGCCGATCCTAAGCAAGGATGGCCGCCAGCACCCCGGTGTGCTCCAGGAGGATTTTTAAGCCGATCCCGATGAGGATGGTCCCCCCGGAAAGCGTCGCTTGTTTCTGAAAGAGCTGTCCGCACCGCTTGCCAAAGAGCACGCCGGCTAAAGACAGAGCGAAGGTCACGCTACCAATCAGGAGAGCGGCGCGGACAATGGCGACGTGCAGGAACGAAAAACTCACCCCGACCGCGAGCGCATCAATACTGGTCGCGACGGCGAGCGCGGTGAGGGTCCGGTTGTTGGTCGGGTCCGCCGCTGCGGCCGCCGCCTCCTCCGTGCAGTCCGGCGCTTTGCAGGCGTCCCGGATCATCTTCGCCCCGATGCCCGCGAGGACGACAAAGGCGATCCAGTGGTCGATGCTCTGGATTTGGGCGCTCCAGTTAGATCCCGCCGCGTACCCGAGCACCGGCATGAAGGCCTGGAAGAAGCCAAAAAACAGGGCCGTCTTCAGGGCGTGCCGCAGCGTCAGGCCCCGGATGATAATGCCGTTGCTTACTGCCACGGCAAAGGCATCCATGGACAGCCCGACCGCCAGCACAAATAAGGAGAACAAGCTCATTTTCGGTCACCCCCGTTGTGGTCCTGCCCGCCGGACATAAGCCGCCGGCGATAAAAAACGAGACGCATGAATAATGGAGGCCATTATCCATGAGTCTCATTGATTAAGGCAAGCCAGATGTCGCCATCAGTATGTTGGCGTTGCCGCACATTGCTGTGCCAACTACTCCCCCATGCGGACTAATCCGATTGTCCTTATTATACTATTCGGAACTGGGACAGTCAACCGGGACCCAGGCCAAACTTCGGGCGGGTTTTACGGCTACGGCTCACGGTTATCCGGCCAGGCAAACGGCTAAAGCAATAGATAGAAGCTTCGAGCGCACCGAATCGGTGCGCGAGTTCATGATGATTGGTACTTCTGCCCCCGCCACTACCGCTGCTACCTCGCGCTGCCCGATGTAGACCAGGGCCTTGTGCAAGACGTTGCCAACCCCCAAATTGGGGGCGACAATAATATCCGCCTGACCGGCAACTTGGCTGTCGATTCCTTTGTGCCGGGCAGCCGCCGGCGAGAGGATATTATCCAGGGCCAGGGGACCATCGACGACCGCGCCCGAAATCTGGCCCCGTTCGGTCATTTTACTGAGAATCGCGGCCTCGGTGGTCTCCGGCATTTTGGGACTGACCGTTTCGACCGCCGCCAGGAGGGCCACCCGCGGGCGCGCGTACCCGAGCTTCTGGGCAATGCCGACGCTGTTGGCGATAATCCGTACTTTTTCCTCCAGCCCCGGCGCGATATTGATGGCGCAGTCGGTGAGGAGCTGCAGGCCCTCGCCCACAATCCGGTCAAAGACCGACACCTGGCTTAAGAGTCCACTGCCCCGCAGTCCGGTTTCTTTATCCAGCACGGCGCCAAGGAAGGTTCCCGTCGGGAGCAGTCCTTTCATGAGCATGGCGGCCCGGCCCTGCCGCACCAGTTTGACCGCAGCTTTGGCACTGGCCAGAGGCCCGGCCGCATCGATCACCCGCTCCGGGCAAAGCTCCAGGCCGATTGCCGCCGCGATAGCCAAGATTTGCTCCCGTTCGCCGGTAAGCCAGAAATCGGCCAGACCGGCATCCCTCGCAAGTTTGACCAACTCCAGGGTTTCCCGGTCCGCCGCCGCGGCCAGGGCGACCGTCACCGGCCCCCGGCCAGCCGCGCGCCGAAGCAGTTCCTCTAGTTGGCTCACCCGGCTTCGCCTCCTTCCCCGTAGTCCAAAAGGGGCTCTTCTCCCCGCCAGAAGCGCAGAGCGCCCTCGCGCAGGGCTTCCATTTCCTTTTCCCCCGGATACACATGGATGGGCGCGATGAAACCGATTTTTTCGGACAGGTACGCCATCAGGCGCCGGGATCGGGCCAAGCCGCCGGTAATCCCGATTGCGTCGACCCGACCATCCAGAACCACCGCCGCCGCGCCGATCTCCTTGGCGATCTGATAGCCCATCGCCGCAAACGCTTCGGCGGCGGCGGCGTCACCCTGACCGATGCGCGCTTCGATCTCCATCCCATCCTTGGTCCCGAGGTAAGCCGCGAGGCCGCCCTGCCCGCTGACCAGACGGTACACCTCATCCTGGGTATACTGCCCCGAAAAACAGAGGCGGATCAGACCAGAGGCCGGCAGTCCCCCCGCCCGCTCGATGGCAAAGGGACCGTCCCCATCCAGAGCGTTATTCACGTCCACTACCCGCCCCTGCCGGTGCACCCCGACCGAGATCCCTCCGCCCAGGTGGGCAATGATCAGTTTCAGCGAGGCGTAAGGCTGACTGAGTTCCCCGGCGATCCAGCGGGCCGTCGCCTTTTGGCTGAGGGCGTGAAAACTGCTCTGCCGCTGGATGGCGGGCAGACCGGAGTACCGGGCCAGGGGGTCCATCTCATCGGTGGTCGGCGGATCTTCCGTCAGCGCCGGAATCCCCAACTCCTGCCCCAGGTCATAAGCGATCTGACAGCCGACGCTGCAGGCGTGGTGGCCGTACCGGCCGCTGCGCATATCGAATAGCATCGGCGGTGTGATCCGGTAGGTGCCGCCGGGAATCGGTTTGAGGGTGCCGCCGCGGGCCACGATCAGGTCCAGTTGACCGGGGGCGATCCCCTGCTCCTGCAGCCAGGCCAGCACCGCCTCCCGGCGCAGATCGTACTGGTCCCACACGCTTGCGAACTCCGCCAGGACCGCGGCCGGGTGCTGGATGCCGGTTTGGACTAACTCCGCTTCACTCTGGCCGATCGCTACTTTGGTTGAAGTTGACCCCGGATTGATTATCAGGACCAGGCAGTCTGCCGCCATGTCATTGACCTCCCGCCGCTGCATCCCCGCCTTGGGCTAAACACTGGAGAATATTATACTTGCGGTCGACGTCGCTTTGGATGCTCTCTGCCAGCGCTGCATCCAGGGTTCGGACCTTCTTCAGCCGTTTAAGCAGCATGGAGACGGGCTTGGAGGCCGCCGGGGTGATATTCAGCTTATATACACCGTTTTCGGCCTCGAACAGAGGGAAGAAATTCGTCTGCACCGCCAGCCGGGCGATTTCGATCGTCTCTTCCGGCCCAAACCGCCACCCGGTGGGGCAGGGGCTGATGATGTGCAAGTACCGCAAACCACCCTTGAGCGCCACTGCTTTTTGCACCTTGGCCACAAAATCCCCCATATACGCCGGCGACAGGGTCGCGACGTAGGCGGCGTTGTGCATCGCCATAATTAAGGGCAGGTCTTTTTTGTGCTGGGCCTTGCCCTGGGCCGAGCGGCCATAGGGGGTAGTGGAGGTATGCGAACCCTTGGTGGTGGTGCCGCTGCGCTGGAACCCGGTGTTCATGTAACCTTCGTTATCGTAGCAGCAGTAGATGATGTCGTCACCCCGCTCCGCCGCCGCCGAGAGGGATTGGAAACCGCAGTCGGCGGTCGCGCCGTCCCCGGCGAAGGCGACCACATTGACCTCCCGGCCGGTGGTCGCGTACATCCGTTTGACCCCGGCCAGGAGAGAAGCGGTGTTCCCCAGGAGCGGAATATGCACCGGGACTTGCAGGCCACTGGAGTAGTTCCAGCCGACGCACCCGGCCCCGGCCATGCACCCAGGCGGGATCCCGACAATCGTATCCGGTCCCATAATCTTCAGTACCATCCGCAGGCTGAGTTCGGCCGCGCAGCCCTGGCAGGCCGAGATGCCGGGCGAGACCAGGTCCGCCTGACCCTGGAGATAATCGATGTAGTTCATGCCCCTCCTCCTCCCGGCTTAAGCAGCCACAGGCAGTCGGCCTGGCCCGGGCTCGCCTTGATCGCTTCCAGGCGGTCGATGCACCCCAGGCAGTCCGCAAGCGCGATGTCGGCCCCGCCCAGACCGCCGATTACCGGCAGGGTGGCCATAGTCTGACCCAGTCCCTGGAGGGCGGCCAGGGTTTCCATATACAGCACCCCGGTGTTCCAGCCAAAACAAACGTTGCGGTCGAGGACGGCGATAGCCTGTTTCCCGGCCAAGGCCTGCCGTAGCTGCCGTACCGGAAACGGCCGCAGCACCCGCACTTTAACCAGGCCCACCTTCACCCCGGCCTGACGCTTTTGGTCCACCGCGGTTTTGGCCGTCCCGGTCATGGAGCCCATGGTCACCAGCACCATTTCCGCGTCGTCACAGCGATAGGTTTCGATCATCCCGCCCCAGGAGCGCCCAAACGCCTGGGCAAATGCCGCGTCCACCTGGCCGATGACGTCCACCGCCCGCTGCATGGCCGTCAGGTGCGAACGGCGGTACTGCATAAGGATTTCCCCGGGAGTCATGGGGTCAACCGCCATGGGATTGGCAGGGTCCAGGATGACGTGCCGGGAGGCATAGGGCGGTAAAAACCGGTCAGCCGCCGCCTGGTCGGGAATTTCCACCCGTTCCATCAGATGGGACAGATAAAAGCCGTCGTAGCAAATATTCACCGGCAGCAGGACCTCCGGGTGTTCGGCGATGCGGTACCCCTGCAGCACCATATCCAGGATTTCCTGGTTGTCTTCCACATAGATCTGAATCCACCCTGCGTCCCGGACGGAGATGGAGTCCTGCTGGCCACCCCAAACCGTTTCCGGGGAGGTCATTTCGCGGCCGGCAATGGCCATCACCATCGGCAGGCGCAACGTGGCCATCCGGAAATACGGCTCGTACATCAGCGCCAAACCCTGGGCCGAGGTCGCGGTAAAACTGCGCCCGCCGGCCAGGGCCACGCCTTGGACCAGGCTCATGTCCGAATGTTCGGACTCGGCCTCGATCATCCCCGCCGCGAGTTCCCCGTCAGCCACCATCTGGGCCAGGGTTTCCACCACCGAGGACTGCGGGGTGATGGGGTAGGCGGCAATCACCTGAGGCCGGGCCAGGGCCGCGCCCAGGGCGGCGGCGGTGTTGCCGGTAACCGCCTCAATCCGGCTCATGCCTGCTCCCCCCTTCTGGCTGCATGGTAATGGCCCCGGACGGGCACTCGTGGGCGCAGATGCCGCAGCCTTTGCAGTAAGTGAGATCGATACGGTAGCCCGCTTCGTCTTGGCGGATGCTGTTTACCGGGCAGTAAGCGGAACAGAGCCCGCAGCCGGTGCATACTTCGCGGTCCAGCACCGGCCGTACCAGGCGCCAGGATCCTGTGTCCAGAATATAAAGGCCTTCCCGCCCCACCGGGGAGATATACTCTCTATCCATGCCCAACCGCCCCCTTTGCGCTGCTGATGCGGACCTGCTCGTAAGCCGCCCGGGCGACCGCCGCGTTCGCCGCGCCAAAACTCCCGGCAATCCGCTCGGTCAGGGAGGCCAAATCGACCCAGCCGGTGAGGCGGGCCAGAGCTCCCAGCATGGCCGTATTGGGAATCTCGCTGCCCGCCAGGCTCTGCGCGAGCCCGGTGGCATCCAGCACGCCGATCCTGGCTGCCGCGGCCGGCAAGTTAAGCTCCGCTGGGTCTTTCGCCGAGTTGATGAGGACGATGCCGCCTTCCCGCAGGCCAGCGTACACCGGCACAGATTGGATGAGGCTTTCGGCGAACACCAGCACGCAGTGTGGCTGGTACACCTGGTCCTTCTGGCGGATAGGCCGGTCGTCTAAGCGGGCAAAACCGTATACCGGGGACCCTTTGCGCTCAACCCCAAAGAAGGGGATGAAATGGGCGTAACCGCCCAGACCAACCACGGTTTGCACCAGGATGTGGGCGGCCTTGATCACTCCCTGGCCGCCCCGGCCGTGCAATCTGATCTCTTTCATCTTTGCCTCCTGTCCACCCCCTGGTCCGGGGCGGTTAAATCAGCTCTGCCAGCACCGCTTGGGCTCTGGCCGCGTTGAATATCCCGCAAACGCAGGGCTTGGCCAGTTCGGCCGCCGCCTGCTCAAGTGTCTTATGGCCGGAACGGACATCGGAAAGCATCTTCTGCACCAGATTGACGGAGATCATGGCGTGGCCGCACAGGGTTGTAATCTCCAGGTACCGCGGGTCTGGCAGTAAATCCTGGCGGCCCCAGACGCCCAGACTGTAATTGATGGAATGGCGGCTAAGCCCCGCTTCCCGGGCACAGCAGTCGACCGCATCCACCAGGCCGGAGACGATCACCGAAATGCCCAGATCTTCCGTCTTGATTTCTTTTAAGGCCGCCACCAGGTCGGCGCGGGTGCGGAACACCCCCTGAACCATGGGCAAATCGGGGTAGACGCGGCGGATAATCGCCGCCGGTTCACTGTCGTACAGGTTGCCGGTGCCGATGCCCCCGAGGTTGACCGGGTGGTGCCGGCTGAAGATGGTCAGGAAACGCCGGAGCTTATCCATCGTCTCCCCGTCGTTGTTGATCCCCCGGGCCGGCATGGCCAGGATGACGAAGTCCTCTTCCATGCGGTCTGGCCCGGTACGGCGGTGCAAAGTATGGGTCATCGCGCCCTCCCCCTTACCCGTTCTTCGTACCGGGGCCGCCCCAGGCCGACATTGGTCTTGGCTGAGGCCGTGTTGAAGCTGTACCCCAGTTCGGTGAGTATCTCTGCCGCCGCCGGACGGTTGGCGGCGTCGACCAGGGTAATCACAGCCACGGTAAAGACGGTATTCACCCTTGTCTCCACCGCCCGCAGAGCCGTCAGAACCGCAGGCAGGTCCGCTAGCGGCAGACCGAACTCGATAATCCCGGACAATATCTTCTCATCCAGGATGGTCGGCTCGATTAAGCCGGCGGCATGGTCCACGATATAGGCGGTCACCGGGTTGTTCGGCTCGAAGGCCAGGTTAAACGGGCTTAGCGCCCGGGTAATGGTCTCGATATCCCGAAAATAAGCGCCGACGCCGGGCCTCCCCACTTCGACGGCTACCGCGACGCGATTGAGGCTATGGACGATCCCGGTCACATCGTTGGTCTTGATTTCCTCGGTCCCACGGCCCATATGCTTAAGCGCGGTGTTCTCGTGCTTGCCAAAGGGGTCGCTGAAGGCGCGCCGCACTGCCCGCGGCATGGTCAGGTAGTCCTGTTCGATCGCTCCGACGGGACAGCCCGCGCTCCGCCGGCAGATCCCGCATTCGACGCAGTCCGCTGCGCGGATGTGCATGGCCGTTTCGGCTTCTTCGATACAGTCCATCGGACAATAGGGCTGGCAGAGCCCGCATTTAATACACAGCTCCGGGTCAATCCGCATCTCCGGTCACTCCTTTACTGATCTAGACCAGATGGCAGGCGGCTTCGTGCCGGGACCCGAAGTCCCGCAGCTCCGGCGCCTCGGCGTGGCAACGGGGTTCCGCGAGCCAGCACCGGCTGGCAAACCGGCACCCGGCTCCGGGGTTAACCGGCGTCGGCACATCGCCTTTTAGGATAATCCGCTCCCGCTTGAAATTGTATTTCGGGACCGGGACGGCCGATAACAAGGCTTTGGTGTAGGGGTGCAGGGGGCTCTCAAACAGCTCCCGGGCGGGAGCGGATTCGACGATTTTTCCGAGGTACATCACCATTATCCGGCTGCTGATGTGACGGACGACCGAGAGGTCGTGGGAGATGAACAGGTAGGTCAGCCCGTGGCTTTCCTGTAAATCCTGCAGGAGGTTTAATATCTGGGCCTGGATGGAGACATCCAGGGCGGAGACCGGTTCGTCGCAGACGATAAACTCCGGGTTTAAGGCCAGGGCCCGGATGATGCCCACCCGCTGACGCCGACCGCCATCCAGCTCATGCGGGAAGCTGTTGAACAGTTTCCAGCTGACGCCGCCCTTCTCCATCAGCTCGAGCACCTTGTTTTTGAGTTCCCGCGGCGGTACCACCTTGTTAATCAGCAGGGGCTCGGCGATGATCTGGTTGATCGTTTTCCGGGGGTCCAGGCAGGAATAGGGGTCCTGGAAAATGATCTGCATCTCTTTGCGCATCTGCCGCATTTTGCGGTCGTCGTAGCTGAGGATGTCCTCTCCTTTGTAGAAGACCTGACCTGCGGTATGGGGCGTTAAGCGCAGGACCACCCGGCCGGTGGTGGATTTGCCGCAGCCGCTCTCACCCACGAGGCCCAGGGTTTCCCCTTTATTGATAAGGAAGCTGATGCCGTCGAC
>CAZHIT010000087.1:0-9979 GCA_964533125.1 uncultured Candidatus Sumerlaeota bacterium | reverse complement strand
TCGCCCTTGCTCAGCATATACTGCACCAGTTCTTCCAGCATCTTCATCCGGTGGTAGCGCCCAATTACCTGGGGGTGCATGGTCAGGATGAAACTGCTGCCACTCTCATAGTACCCGTCAAACTCGTCCTTCCAGATGCGCAGCACCTTGTCCGGGTCCGACAGCCCGACGCGGTAGCGGGGGTTGAAGTTGAACATGAAGTACGGGGCGTCGTCGAGCACCCATTCCACCGGCAATTCGACGATCTTCTGCCCGGTTTGCGCCGATTCAGCCCAGTAGGGTTTCTCGTCGGCCATCATGCTGGAATCGTAGACAAACCCGTACTCGGTCAAGAGGTCGATGCTGTTGGGACTTAAGTCCCAGGCCGGGGAGCGGTACCCGAGCGGCCGTTTGCCCAGCACATCCTGGTAGGCCGCGAGCCCCATATCGAGGATGTTCTTCTCTTCTTCCCGGGTCATGTTCACCGGGTGCTCGTGGTAATACCCGTGGTGCCCGGTTTCGTGACCCCGGCGGTCGATCTCCTTGAGGATTTCGGGGTATTTGCGAACGGTGTAACCGGGGGTGAACCAGGTCGCCGGCAAGTCGTAGCGCGCCAAAAAGTCCAGGATGCGCGGCGCCGCCACCCGGGCGCCGTACTCACCCCGGGACGCCGGAGTTGGGGTGGTTCCTTTGGGCCCGTCAAACCACAGGGTATCCGCATCCAGGTCAAAGCACAGAGCCACCGCACACTTTTTGTTCTCAGGCCAAAGACCGCTCATTTTATTCACCCTTTCCCATTTTGTCCGTCAGTACCCTTTTCGGGTTAACCGGCAACGTAGCGCACCTGCCCGTCGATGACGGTCAACTCCACCGGAATGTCCTGGATTTCTTCCGCCGGGACGACCATCGGGTCGGCCGCGAGCACCACCAGGTCCGCCAGCTTCCCGACCGCGAGGCTGCCCCGGTTGGCTTCTTCAAAATTGCTGTACGCACCATTAATGGTGTACCATTGCAGAGCTTCGAAGGGAGTAATCCGCTCCGCTGCCCGCCAGCCGGTTCCCCGCGGCGCCCGGTCGAGGCGGCGGGTAACGGCGGACTGAATCCCCTGGAGCGGAGCGAATGGCTCCACCGGGCAATCGGAGCCCCCCACCGCCACAATGCCGCTATCGAGGATCGTCCGGAAGGGATAGGTCATGTCGCACCGCGCCGCGCCTAACCTCTCCTCGAGCCAGCCGCCGTCGGAGGTCACGAACTTAGGCTGCATATCGGCGATGACGCCCATCTCCCGGGTACGGGCGATGATCGCGGGATTAACCACGGAATAGTGGATGATCCGGTGCCGGCTGTCGGTCCGGGGGTGCGCCGCCTGGGCTACCGCAAAGGCATCCAGGCAGGAAACGACGGCGCCGTCGCCGATGGCGTGGATCGCCACCTGCATCCCGGCCGCGTGGCCCCGGCTGACCATCCGATTTAAGGTATCCTGCGGGTAGACGACCACCCCGCAGTTGTCCGGCTCGTCGGTATACGGTTCCAGCAGCACCGCCGTCCGGGCTCCCAGGGAGCCATCCTGCAGGATCTTCAGGGAACCGATGCGCACCTGGTCATCGCCGTCCCCGGTCTTGAGGCCTTTGGCCAGCAGTTCTTCGAGGGCGGACGCTGCAATCAAGAGGTACGACCGGACCGCGGTTCCCCCGGCCGCCCAGGCTGACCGGTAGAGGTCCAGGCATTGCTCCAGTCCGCCGGCGTAGCGCACGTCATCGGTGGTGACCGCCGTGATCCCGGTCGCCGCCGCTTGCTCCATCGCGAGCTGTAGGGAAGAAAGCATCTCCGTCCGGGTATAGGCCGGGATAATCCCGCGGACCAGGATCATGGCGCTGGATTCCCGCAGGATACCCGTGGGTTCGCCGTTCTCGTCCCGGTCGATGCGCCCGCCTTCCGGGTCCGGCGTGTCGCGGGTGATGCCCGCAAGTTCCAGGGCCTTACTATTGACCGCGAGCAGATGGCCGCAGATCCGGGTCAAGGCGACCGGGCGGTTCGGTGCCGCCTGATCGAGGTCGTAGCGGTTCGGGTAGCGTCCCTCCCGGTAGTGGTTCTGATCCCAGCCCCGCCCTAGTACCCACTTGCCTGGCGGGGTGACCAGAGCCTTGGCCCGCACCCGTTCGACCGCCTCCGCCACCGAGCCGGCGCCATAGAGGCGGACCTGCATATGGGCGATGCCGTAGGCGAGGAGGTGGAGATGGTTATCGGAGAAACCAGGGAGCAGAGTACGGCCGGCGAGGTCGACGACTTCGGTATCTTTCCCCGCGCAGCGGCGGATGGTCTGGCTGTCGCCCACGGCCTGAATGCGGTTACCCTGTACGGCCACGGCCTCGGCCCTTGGTTGGCTTGGATCCATAGTGACGATGTTACCGTTGACGAAAATCATCTTCGCTGTCATTAATTTACCCCTTCCGCGCTATTTTTGGAGCTTAGCCGGAAGCGGGTTTGGTACAGTGCAGGAAAACAGAAAAACGACTTAAAAGGGCAGTAAGTCGTCCAAAGCCATGCACAACTATCCCCTCCTTCTTCTTCCCTACGCCTGTAAGATAGCGCTCCACCGGAAAACTCGGGTGACTTTCCGGTGACAGTCCGGCAGTTATTGACTGCCGGCCCAACCGGATCGCCCTGGGCGGACGGTCCGATTTCGGCGGCGGCCCCTTTCTCCCCGTTCTTCGCTGCCTGCTCCCGGGGACTACTCATGGCTCACCGCGCCTCTAGCTCACCTATACAGAAGATGAGGTATACCTTATATGAACTTATCGTTTATCTTATAGCATTCGATGGGAAAAGTCAAGACCGATTCTGGCCAGGCCTGTGGGGTTCGGGACAAATGGTGGGATAGACGCCAAAACCGGAGCGCAAAACCGACTGCCGCATCATAGGATAGAGGAGATACCCCGTCCCAGCACCGCGAAAGGGGGGTCCCGCATGGGTGGAGTCGGCAGCTCCGGGCACATAAGTGAAGTCTTGCTCATCTGCCTCATCCTGGTATTACTGCTCCTGGGCGAGAGACAGGGAAACTGAGCCGGGCGATGAGTGGTTCGGGTTAGTGGCCGGTGACCGGCAATCCCGGACTTTTGTCCGGGCTCCATTTTTCCCCGATGCCGGACAACCCTTCGGCGCCGCTCTGAGCCTGCCAGCCGTGGCCGGTAGACTGAGCATAGCAATCACCGTTTGTGGAGCGTTCCGAAATAGCGGAAATCTCCGCCGCCGGAAGGGTATAATAGGCTTAGCCAATCAGCCAGAAGGTCTTTTTATGGCTGTCGGGCCTGAAGGCAAAACCAAGCCGGTAAAGAGACCGCGCAGCGCCATCCAGATCGGTGCCCGGTCTGCCCGGCGTCAGAGGAGGATACAAGTGGCGAAGTCTGAGGATCGCTATCGTAAGATTTTGTCGAAGTTCACCCGGGAGGAGCTTATCGACCTTCTGGTCAACCTGGCGCTGCGGGATAAAACCCTGGGACAGGAATTGGAGTTTGCAGCCAGCCGGAGCGATCCGAAACTGGCGGTCAAGCACGCCCGGGCGCTCATCCAGAGCTACCTTAAACCATACAATTATCAAAAAGCACCGATTCCCTCCCGGCATATCCCCCGGGCTTGCCAGGGAGCCCAACTGGTGCTGGAGCAGGCCGAGGCGGCAGCCGAAAACGGCGAGTATCTGCTCGCAGCCGAGCTGTATTTGTGCGTCATCCAGGAAGTGCTTCCGGTTATCCAGTACGGCGACTACTCCGACGGCGAAATCGGCAGCTTGGTTGAGGACGCGCTCGATGGCCTTACCCGCCTGAGCGAGGCGGAACTGCCGGCAGCGGTCGCGGAGCAGCTTTCCAACGCCATGCTTCAGGAAGCCAAGCAGCCTGACTACCACGATCAGACTTACATGCGCCTTGACTTGCTGACCGGCAGCGTCAGACTGGCGAAGACGGCGGAGCAGCGGCAGGAGTTGGATCAATACTTTACTCAGATAGTTAATCCGCAGTCGGGTTCGGAGACGGAGCTGGACCTGGCAGCGGGGGCCGCCAGCCTGCAGCATGGGTTAATCCTGCAGGCGGCAGGGCCGGAAAAGGCGACCGAGTATGTACATAACCATCTCCATTTCCCCAAGCTGCGGGAAATCGCCATCCAAGCCGCCCTGGACCGGCAGGATTACCAACTGGCCGAAACGCTCTGCCGGCAAGGCGAAGCCGCCAATGGCCAATACTACGACAACGGCACAAGGTGGAGGGAATACCTTTACCAGGTTTACGAACAATCGGCGCGGCTGGACGAACAGCGCCGGCTGGCCCGGGACTTAATCCTGGAGGGTGAGTTCGACTATTACGCCAAGCTCAAAGCCACATTTCCGGCGGAGGATTGGCCGAAGGTCTACCCGATGCTGCTGCGCGCCATAGAAAAACCAAAACACTATCGCGCTAAACGGGTGTACCCGCTGATTCTGGTCGCCGAGGGCGAACTCGCGAAGCTTATGGAATATGTCCGGGAAGAGCCCGAACGCATAGAGGAGAACTATTCCTACTTGCTGGAACGGTACCCGGAAGAGGTGCGAGAGGTGTTCATGGAGCACATCATTAACACGGCCCGGCAGGTGTCCAAGCGTTATGAGCACTACCGGGTCACGTCCCTGATCCACAAGTTTGGTGAGGCTTTCGGGAAAGACCAGGCAGCCAAGGCAGTCCGTACCGTGATTCTGACCTTCCCGAACCGGACAGCATTGCAGGATGAACTCAAGAAACTGGAACTGTAGCTGGTAGGTAAGACAACCTGGAGCGTGCCGCCGTCACAAAAAACGCGGGAGACTGCCGAATATAGGCCATCTCCCGCTTGCTATACATCGATATGATTGTCAGTGCACCTAAGGCCAAGGCCCGGACCGCCGATGGGTACTCCGGCCCCCCGCTCTCCCCTACTTCTCCCGGACCACCGGGTTTACGAGCGTGCCGATCCCCTCGATGCTCACTTCGACCAGGTCGCCGTCCTTCAGGGGCCGGACTCCGGCCGGGGTCCCGGTAATGATCACATCGCCGGGCAGCAGGGTCATCCGGCTGGAGCAGTAGCTGACATAATCCTCGATGGTGAAGATCATATCCCCGGTGTACGAATCCTGGGTGATCTCCCCGTTAACCCGGGTCACCAGATGCAGGTTATTGGGATTGGGCACTTCGGTCTCGATGACCGGGCCCTGGGGGTTGAAAGTATCCAAAGACTTGCTCAGGCCGACGCCCCAGAGGCCGCCGATGTCCTTAAGGCCCCTGGCCGAGACGTCGTTGGCGACGGTGTACCCCAGGACATAGTCGAGGGCTTCTTCTTTGCTGACGAGTTTGGCGCGCTTGCCTATAACGATGGCCAGTTCGCCCTCGAGGTCGATGTGAGGATAGATGGCCGCGTCGGGCATCCGGATCGTCTCGCCGCTGCCGATGATCGAGCTGGGCGACTCAAAAAAGATGATCGGTTTTTCCGGGTAATCCGGTGCGGTTCCCGACCGGAGTGCCATCTCGTCGATGTGCTTACGGTAGCTTTTGCCGACCGCGATCAGGTTGGTCGGTTTGGTCGGCGCCAGCACCTGCACCCCCGAAAGCGGCCAGGCCTGGTCGGTCACTTGATGCTCGCCGTAGATGCAGCCCTCAATCCGCCGGACCTGGTCGCCCTCGAGCACCCCGTAGTGCTCCTTGCTTTCCACCCGAAACCGCATGATTTTCATCGTCATAACCCCCTGCCATCAAAATAGGTTTATCCTTGCATATTCTTCGCCACCCGGAGGATTCCTGCTGCTGCTCCCGGGCGGTTTTCCATAACTCACCAGAATTTACCGGCCGAACAGCGCCGCCGCCGCCCGCATCCGCTCAATGATCTTCACCCCGAAGGGGCAGTTGGTCTGGCAAACCCCGCATTCGACGCAGGCCCCCGCCGTCGGCCCGAGCAGTTCGTAATGGCTGCGCAGGGTGTCCGGCACCGCATCCTGAATCTGAGCTAAGTCGAGGTATTTGTTGACTGCCGCGATATCGATACTCTGGGGGCAGGGAGCGCAGTGCCCACAGTACATGCAATGCCCGCTAAAGTCGGTCCGGGGCGCCTGGGCGAGGACGGTGGTGTAGTCCCGCTCTGCCGCGCTGGCCGTGGCGTACGCCGCTGCCGCCAGCACCTGCTCCGGACTGCCTACCCCGACCATCACCGCCGCCACCCCCGGGCGGTCCAGGCAGTAGGCAAGGCACTGCACCGGGGTGAGCGCCAGGCCGAAGGGCGACTGTTTCGCGTCGAGGAGCACTCCGGCAGCGTAAGCCTTCATCACCGTCAGGGCCACGCCGGCGTTGGCGCAGGCCCGGTACAGCGCATCACGCTGCGGGTCGATGCCGGCGTAGGTGCGGTCCTGGTAGGTGTGGGCCTCGAACAGCTCGTACACATCTTCGATTACCGGGAGCATATCGTAGGCCGGGTTGATGCTGAACATGATCACGTCGATCAGCCCGGACTCCACCGCCGCGAGCGCGATCTCCGGGTTGTGGGTGGAGAGTCCGATGCACCGGACCACACCCTTGGCTTTCAGCTCCTGGGCGTAGCACATAATCTCGCCGCCGATGATGCCGGCAAAATCGGCGTGGTCGTCGACATAATGAAACATACCTATGTCGATGTATTCGGTCCCCAGTCGGGCCAGCAAGTCTTCATACGAGGCGCGGACCTCGCCGATATCCCGGGTCCGGCGGTACTGGCCGTTGTCCCAGGTGGTGCAAAAATGCCCCTCGATTACATAGCTCTCCCGGGGATAGCGCCGCAGCGCCCGCCCGACATTGGTACGGACATCCGGGTTTGAGTTAAACAGGTCGAAGCAGTTGATGCCGGCCCCGATAGCGGTGTCGACGATTGCTTCGCAGGCGGCGTAGTCTTTCTTCTCAAACCCCTCCCCGCCGATCCCGACGGCGCTCACCCGGATGCCGGTTCGCCCCAAAATGCGGTATTCCATCATTTCGCCTCCCTGGATAATGATAAGTCACCGCCGCGCTCAGGGCAGACGCCGGGCGTGGCGGCAGATGGCGGCGAACGTCTCCTCGCTTAAGTCGTGCTCGATCTTGCAGGCGTCTTCCCGGGCGGTCCGCTCGTCCACCCCCAGACGGAGGAGAAACTCCGTCAACAGTTTGTGCCGCTCGTAAATATGCCGGGCCGTTTCCCGCCCGAGCGCCGTGAACTCAATCTGGCTGTCGGTGTCCATGGTGATGTAGCCGCTCTCCCGCAGACGTTTGGTGGCGTAACTGACGCTGGGCTTCGTGACCCCGAGCAATTCGGCGATGTCGGTAGAGCGGATGTAGCCGTGCTGCTCCTGCAGCATGAGCATGGCCTCCAGGTAGTCTTCGGCCGATTTACGGATAGGCATCGCTTTTGCACCAACTTTTTCCTGGTTTTGCTCTTAGCTTAACACACCCGACATAATCTTTCAAGTTAAAGCCCCGTTTGCATATTGACAGGAATTGCGTTTGATGGTATATTATCTGTAGTTAGAGCTATCTAACTATATATTTTCTCACCTGGTTAGTCACCTCTAACTGTACCGGGTGCCCCAAAACCAGAACTTACACCGCCGAATGCAGACGGGAGGATGAACATGAAAACTTTACAGCAAGCCAGGGTCGGTGAGACGGTCAAGGTCGTGAAACTGCACGGGATGGGCGCGATCAAGCGCCGGATCATGGATATGGGCATCACCCGGGGCGTTCAGGTGTACATCCGCAAGGTCGCCCCCCTCGGGGACCCGATCGAGATGACCGTGCGCGGTTACGAACTCTCGCTCCGGTTGGCCGACGCGGCCATGGTGGAGACGGAATAAATTTTTGCCCCTGAGTTAGACAGCTCTAACAGAAAGGAGAATGGCCATGCCCAAACAAATCCGCATCGCGCTCGCCGGCAATCCGAACTCCGGCAAGACGACGCTGTTTAACGCCCTTACCGGCCTAAACCAACATGTCGGCAACTGGCCCGGTGTAACGGTGGAGAAAAAAGAAGGCCGGCTGCGGACGAACCCGGCCGTGGTGGTGACCGACCTGCCCGGGATTTATTCGCTCTCCCCCTACACTCCGGAAGAAGTGGTCGCCCGCAACTACCTGATCGGGGAGCGGCCCGACGCCATCCTCAATATCGTGGACGCCACCAACCTTGAGCGCAACCTGTACCTGACCACCCAACTGACCGAGCTAGGGCTCCCCGTCGTCATCGCCCTGAACATGATGGACGTGGTCCGCCAGAGCGGCGACCGGATCGACACCGCTGCCCTGTCTCGTACGCTTGGCTGCCCGATCGTCGAGATCTCCGCCCTGCGGGGTGACAGCGTCATCGCTGCCGCCGAGGCCGCCATCGCCGCCGCCGGCAGCGGCAGCACCGTCCCGCGTCATCTCTTCTCCGGGGAGGTGGAGCACGCCCTGGCCCACATCGAAGAAGCCGCCGTCCACAGCCTGCCGGCGGAGCAGCAGCGCTGGTACGCGATCAAAATTTTCGAGCGCGACCCCCGGGTGATCGAACAGCTTAAGCTGCCGGAGACTACCCTGGCACACCTGGAAAAGGATATCCGCGTGGCGGAGCAGACCCTGGACGACGACGCAGAGAGCATCATCACCAGCGAACGCTACGACTATGTCGGCCGCATCCTGGCTGGCAACTACCAAAAGAAAAACGCCGGCCGGATGACCGCCTCGGACCGGATCGACCTGGTCCTGACCAACCGCTGGCTCGCTCTGCCCATCTTCGTCCTGATTATGTGGGGCGTCTACACGATCGCCATCGGCACCATCGGCGCCGCCGCGGTCAGCTTCATGAGCGACACCCTTTTCGGCACCTGGATCATCCCCGGCGCGGAGCAGGCGCTATCGTCCTGGGGTGTCGCCCCTTGGCTCGTCTCGCTCATCGCTGACGGGATCCTCGGCGGTGTCGGCGCTGTACTCGGCTTCGTGCCGCAGATGCTCCTCCTCTTCATCCTGCTCGCGCTCCTGGAGGATGTCGGCTATATGTCGCGCGTTGCCTTTATCATGGATAAAGCCTTCATCAAGTTTGGTCTCAGCGGCAAAAGCTTCATCCCCCTGCTTATCGCCACCGGCTGCACCGTCCCGGGCATCATGGCCACCCGGACCATCGAGCAGGAGCGCGACCGCCGCCTGACGATCATGACCACCGGCTTCATCCCCTGCGCCGCGAAGATGCCCATGGTCGCCCTCATCGCGGGAGCGCTCTTCGGAGGCAGCGCCTGGGTTGCCACCTCTGCCTATTTCCTCGGGGTGGCGGCGGTGATCATCTCCGGCACCATTCTGAAAAAGACCAGGTCCTTGGCTGGCAAACCCTCTCCCTTCGTCCTGGAACTCCCGAGCTACCACGCCCCCGTCTTCAGCAACGTGTGGCGCGCTACCCGGCAGCGCGGCTGGGACTTCCTAGAGCGCGCCGGTACGGTCATCGTCGCCGCGAGCATCATGATCTGGGTGCTGAACTCGTTCTCCTTCACCGGCGGGCTGCACTACCTCGGCGCTGACGCCGCCGGGAAGTCCATCCTGCACAACATCGGCGAAGCCATCGCCTTTGTCTTCATCCCCCTGGGCTTTGGGCAGTGGCAGGCCGCGGTCGCGACCATCCTCGGCCTGGTGGCCAAAGAAGAGATCGTCGGCGTCTTCGGCTCGCTCTCGAGTATGTTCGCGAGCGCCAATCCCGCCGCGGCGGCCGACCTGCTCGGCGCCATGGAGGGCGAAGTCACCAATCTCTCCATCATCGGCCAGGAGTTCTTTGGCGGGAGTAAACTGGCTGCGTACTCCTTCCTTATCTTTAACCTGCTCTGCGCTCCCTGCTTTGCCGCCATGGGCGCGATCCGGCGGGAGATGAATAGCCCCGCCTGGACCGCCGCGGCCATCGGGTACATGACGGGCTTTGCTTACGCCGTGTCGTTTGTCGTCTTCCAATTAGGCTCAGTCCTCGCCGGCGGCGCCTTTACCCTCTGGTCGGC
>CAZHIT010000086.1:9249-9990 GCA_964533125.1 uncultured Candidatus Sumerlaeota bacterium | reverse complement strand
TGCCGAATACCACCCGGCTGAGCAGGCGCTCGAGGTCGTAAACCCGGCTACATAGCTCTTGCAGGTCGCCCCGGAGGAAGGATTCGGCCACGACCTCGGCCACCGCGGCCAGGCGGACTTGGATCTCCGCCAGTTCCAGCAGGGGCTGTTCGATCCAGGCGCGGAGCATCCGCCCGCCCAGAGCGGTTTTGGTATGGTCGAGCACCCAAAGCAGGCTGCCGCTCTTCTCGCCATCGCGCAGGGTCTGGGTCAGCTCGAGGTTGCGGCGGGTGGCCCGGTCGAGGAGCATATAGGCTTCCGTTGAGTAGGTGGTGAGTTGGGTGAAATGCTGGAGGCCGTTTTTCTGGGTCTCCTGCAGGTAAGCTAGCACGGCCCCGGCGGCCCGCACCGCGAGTGGCAGGTCGGCACAGCCGTAGCCCTCAAGCGATGCCGTCTGGAAATGCCCGGTCAGGACCCGAGTGGCCGCGGCCAGGTCAAAGACGCCGGAGCCGGGGCTGACCAGTTTGCACTGGAAGCTGTCGGTGAGGCGAACGTTTAAGGCAGCGTCGGCGTACAGATCCGGCGGGAGGAGAACCTCGGCCGGGCTGTAACGGGAGAGCTCGTCAAGCAAACGACCCGCATTCGCTGCCCCGCTCATCTGCGTCACCCTAAACTCACCCGTAGTCACATCCGCCACCGCAAGCCCGCTGCCGCGGCTGTCGGTGACCGCGGCCGCCAGGTAATTGTTCTTCTTTTCCACCA
>CAZHIT010000086.1:0-9191 GCA_964533125.1 uncultured Candidatus Sumerlaeota bacterium | reverse complement strand
GGCTGATAATCCGGATGACCTCGCGCTTGACGACCCCTTTGGCGGTCTTGGGGTCCTCCACCTGTTCGCAGATGGCAACTTTGTAGCCCTTGGCGATGAGCCGGGCGATGTAGCCGTCAGCGGCGTGGTAAGGAATCCCGGCCATGGGCGCCCGCTGCTCCTGGCCGGCGTCACGGCCGGTGAGGGTGAGTTCAAGCTCGCGGGAGGCCACGGTTGCATCCTCAAAAAACATCTCGTAAAAGTCACCCAGCCGAAAAAACAGGATGGCATCGGGGTGCTCCTGCTTAATGCTGTGGTATTGCTGCATCATGGGCGTCCATTTTTCCACCGGTCAGACAGCTCCTTCCGGTAGCCTCGTGCCGTGCAGGGTCCAGGTTTTGGCCTAGGTCAGCTTCACTTTAATTAACTTCCCGGTCAGGCGGGTGATCTCTCCCGCCGGGGCCGGGGCAAGTACGATCTTGTTGGTCCGGGTGCGCCCGGAGAGGACGTCGGGGTCGGTGCTGCTGGGTCCTTCAACCAGGACCTCCACGGTCTGACCGACCTGGGCCTCGTTGATTTCCCGGCTGATCCGGTTTTGGGTATCCATCAGGCGCTGCAGGCGTTCCTTTTTCACCGCGAGCGGCACCTGCTCCGCCAGGTCAGCGGCCTTGGTGCCGGAGCGGCGGGAGTACAAAAAGGTGTAAGCGGTATCAAACCGCGCCCGCTGCACGAGGTCGAGGGTGTCGGCAAAGTCTTCTTCGGTCTCCCCGGGGAAGCCGACAATGATATCCGTAGTCAGACTGGCATCAGGGGTCCGCTGCCGGATCTTATCGACCAGGGTGAGGTAAACCTCCCGGGTATAACCGCGGTTCATCAGCTGCAAAATCCGGTCGCTCCCGGCCTGCACCGGCAGGTGGTAGTGCTCGCAGACCTTAGCGCTGCGGGCGATAGTGTCGATAAGCTTGTCCGAAAAATCCCGCGGGTGCGAGGTCATGTACCGGATCCGCTCGATGCCCGAAATCGGTTCTAATATCTCCAGGAGGTCGGCAAAATCGACGGGCTCCGGGAGGCCCCGGCCGTAGGAGTTGACATTTTGCCCAAGCAGGGTGATCTCGCGGATCCCTTGTCCGGCCAATTCCCGGACCTCGGCCGCGATCTCCGCCGGTTGCCGGCTCCGTTCCCGGCCGCGCACGTAGGGGACGATGCAGTAAGAACAAAAATTATTGCAGCCATACATAATGGCTACCCAGGCCTTCAGCCCGTCGGTGCGGACATGGGGCAGGTGCTCAACAATCGCCCCGGCCTCCGGCCAAATCTCCGCCGTCTTCCCCGGCCGGTCCATCGCCTGCCAGAGCAAAACAGGCAAGTTGTGCAGGTTGTGGGTGCCAAAGAGGAGGTCGATGTGCGGTGCTTTCTGGCGCAGTTTGGCCGGCGCCCCTTCCTGCTGGGTCATGCAGCCGGCGACGCCGATAATCAGGCCCGGGTGGGCGGCCTTTAACGGCTTAAGCGAGCCGATTTTGCCGTAGATCTTCTGCTCCGCGCTTTCCCGAATGCAGCAGGTGTTGATGAGGATAACATCGGCTGCTTCGGTCCGGGCGGCGGGCGCGTACCCGAGCGTTTCCAGGATGCCGGCCAGGACCTCGGAATCGTGTTCGTTCATCTGGCAGCCGTAGGTCAGGATTTGGTAGCGCCGGGGCTCACCTTTCTGGAGATTGTATTCGGCGTTGGCCGCGCGGATCGCCTCCGTGGCTAACGCAATATCTTCTTCTGGCGTGCTGATCGTTTCCCCCTCCTCTATCCCGCTTTCCGCGCTGTCTGCCGGTACTCGGTGCGGGTGACCGCTTCCCAGCCAGTGTTAGTATTGCCGGATTTTGGCTTTTTCTTGCCCGCGCGGCCTAAAACAGCGGCGGGAACAGCCGGTGAAACACTAACTGTTCGCCGATAATCACCACGCCCAGAAAGATCACATACCAGGCGAAGCCACGCAGGCTGCTTCGCTCGATCAGGCTGAGCATAAAGCGAATGGCCAGGTACCCAGCGATGGCCGCTGCGATAGTGCCGGCCAGCAGCAGTACCCAGTCGCCGGCCCAGGGACTGGGGGCGGAGATCAGGTCTTTGAGCTCCAGCAGGTTGGCTCCCAGAATAATCGGGGCCGACAGGAGGAAGGAAAACTTGGCGGCGGCCTTCCGGTCTAAACCCCGGAGGAGGGCACCGGTGATGGTCAGTCCAGAGCGGGAAACCGCCGGCAGGATGGCCAGTCCCTGCAGCAGGCCGACCACTGCGGCGTCCGGGAAGGTTACCATCTCCAGGGTGCGCCGGCCGTGACCCCAGTTCTCCGCGACCAGGAGCGCGAGACCGGTAGCGATAAACTCGATGCCCAGGGTCTTCCCCGAAGCGAACAGGACTTCAAAGCTGTCCTTGAAAGCGATGCCGATGAGGCCGGAGACCATACTCCCAACCACCACGGTCAAAGTCAGGCGGGAAAAGGGCCGCCGGATCATCGCCCAAATCTCTTCCCGGAAAACCAGGAGGACGGCGAGTAAGGTCCCGAAATGGACTAAAATATCGAAGGTCAGCGTCGGGCCGCTGATACCGAACAGCTTTTGCAGGAGGACCAGGTGGCCGGAACTGCTGACCGGCAAGAACTCGGTGACGCCCTGGACTAGGCCGAGGAAGACCGACTGAAACAGGGTCATGGCGGACCCCCCTTTCGCTGGTTTCGTTGTCCATTATAGCATTTTTAGGCGGGAAAAGAAAGGAAAGCGCCCCAAAGTAAGCTGGAATACCGCCTTAACCAGCTCCTGCCCGGCGGCAGCAGGAATTCGGTGCCGAAGCGCGAAGGATTAACAGGGTAAGCATAAAGGAGGGAAACAGGATGGCCAGACAACTGATGAAAGGCAATGAAGCCATAGCGGAGGCGGCCATACGGGCCGGGTGCCGGTATTTCTTCGGCTACCCAATTACCCCGCAAAACGAAATCCCCGAGTATCTGTCCCGTGAACTGCCCAAACACGGCGGCGTCTTCATCCAGTCGGAAAGCGAGTTGGCGGCGATCAATATGCTGCACGGCGGCGGGTCCACCGGCAAACGGTGCATGACCACTTCTTCCGCCTGCGGCATCAGCCTGATGTCGGAGGGTCTCTCCTACATCGCCGCCGCCGAGGTCCCCTGCCTGGTCGTGGATGTCTCGCGCCTGGGCCCGGGCATGGGCGGGATGCAGCCGACCCAAAGCTCCTACCGCCAGGCAACCCGAAGCGGCGGCCACGGCGGCTACCGCAGCATCGTCTTCTGCCCCGGTACGGTCCAGGAAGCGGCCGATATGATGTTTGATGCCTTTGCGGCGGCGGAGAAATACCGGATGATCGCCTATATCTACGCCGACGGTTTAATCGGCCAGGTGATGGAACCGATCGAGCTGCGCGACCCGATCGATGTCAGCACTTTCCCGGGCGCACCCTGGGGTATGACCGGCCGGCATGGGCGTGAGCGCGGCAACTACATCAACTCCTCCATGGACGCCGCCCGCTACGAGCGGCTGATCCACGAGAAATATGCGAAGATTAAAGACGAAATGCAGCGCTGGCAGGAAAAGGACCTCGAGGGCTGCGACTATGTGGTCACCGCCTTTGGCACTGTCGGCCGGATCGCCGAATACGCTCTGAGCAAATTTGCGGCTGAAACCGGGGCCAAGGTCGGCTTTATCCGGCCTCAAATCGCCTGGCCCTTCCCCCAGAAGGCGTACGACCGGATTCCTGAGAGTTGCCGCAAGATTATCGTTATCGAAGCCAACGACGGGCAGATGCTCGAGGATGTGCAAATCGTAGCCGGCCACCGCTTCCCGGTAACCTTTGAAGGCACCTACGGCAGCCTCATCCCCAACGTGGACCAGATTCTGGAGATGCTGCACCGGCAAATCGGGCAGGAGGTGTAATGATGGAGAAAATCTACCAGTGGCCGCCGGTCATGCACCCGGTCCCCTTCTCGTTCTGCCCGGGTTGCACCCACGGCATCGCCCACAAACTGCTGGCCGAAGTCATCGGCGAACTCGGGATCGAGCACCGGACCATCGGGATTGACGGCAACGGCTGCTCCAATATCGTCTACCTGAACATTGACAACATCTTCGCCGCCCACGGCCGGGGCCCGGCTATGGCCTCCGGGATTAAAGCCTGCCGGCCGGACGAAATCGTCTTCAGCTATCAGGGCGACGGCGACTGCGCTTCCATCGGCGCCGGCGAGGTCATTCACGCCGCCAGCCGCGGCGACAATGTCACCATCTTCATGGTCAATAACGGGGTCTTCGCCATGACCGGCGGCCAAAAAGCCCCGACCACCCTCATCGGGCAAAGGACCTCCACCACCCAGGACGGACGCGAGGCCCGGCGCGACGGCTTCCCCCTCCGGGAAGCGGAACTGCTCTCCATGGTCCCCGGCGTCGCTTACATCGCCCGCGGTTCTCTCCATAACCCCCAAGCGGTCGCCCGGGCTAAGGAGTACATCCGGAAAGCTCTCCAGACCCAGATCGACGGGAAAGGATTCAGCTTCGTGGAACTCCTCTCCGCCTGCCCCACCAACTGGGGCCTCAGCCCCATCGAGGCCCTGCAACGGATCGAACGCGAAATGATCCCCTACTTCCCGCTCGGGGAGTTCGTAATCGACAGCGTCCGGGTTTAGGCCCTAAGCGCAAGAGAAGGCTGCTCCGGCAATGGAGCAGCCTTCATTCTTGATGCATGGATACGCTAGCGCCCGGAGTGGTTACTGCAGCAGTTCCATCACCGCGAACTTCAGCAACTTCGGCGAAATGTGGAGCGAGAACGGCAGGTTCAGCCGCTCGGTAAACTTATGAGCGTCCTTGCCGTAACTGCCAACGTTGAACACCGGGAGGTTCAAATTTTTCAGTTCTTCCAGGGGCAGGGAATAACGGTAGCCCCAGGTCGGCAGGTTCGGGCGGAGCATGGCGATGACATCATCGGCGTTTTGCAGGGCGCAGTAGCTGAGGTCCGAGATGCCCTTGTGGAAGCGTACGGCCCGGATTTTGACCCCGAAACTGGCCTCGGCGTATTCATCGAGCCGGCTGACCATGCGCAAAATCCGTTGCTCGCCCGGTGTCTCGCCCCGGTTGCGCAGGTTCGGGTAATAGGGCGGCGCAAAGGAGATGATGATCATTGGGTTGCGGTTCGGGCAGTGGCGGTGCACTTCGGCGACCACCTGCAGGGCAAACTCCCGCTCGTCGATGTCCTTGCGCTGCTTCCACTGCTCGATGTAGGCGGCCATGTGCTTAACGAAGGCCTCGCCCCGGGCGGCCAGGGTGAGGTCGTAGACTTCCTGGTAGGTATAAACCTGGGGCTCCCAGGGTACCGCCGGTGCTGGGAGACCGGTAATTTCGGCGTACCGTTTGGCTTCTTTCTTCTGTTTGGCCAGGGCATTGGCAAAGGCTTCGCGGGCCAGCACCACCAGCTTATCCATGATTTCCTTCGGCGAGCGGTTCAGGGAAAAGACGTTGTAGTAGGCCACCGCCGCCGCTGGGGTGGACACATTGTACAGTTCCTTCACGTCTTTGGTCTTTAAGTTGGTGGGCGGAGCGGTTGCTTCGCCGTCAGCCATATCGGCCAGATCAGCGTTCAGCTCCAGCAGGTGCTGTACTTCGGCGTAGAGGAGATTAGAGTTGATGCCGCCAAACGAACTGCCGGCGTGGGTCTCTTTGCCGACGCAGTAAAACATCGGAAGGACCTTGCCGATGGCGCCGATATAAGTGTTGAAGGCGCCGTCGCTGATGTACGAGGGCTCGCTGTTGACCAGGGCGCGAAGCTCCAGGCCCAGGTCGCGCCGGATTTGGTTGAGGAAGGGCACCGCGCCCAGCATCCCGGCCGAGTTGTTCTCTTCGTCGGGCACCGACAAAAAGAGCAGGCTGCCAGGGAAGTCTTCGGGGTGCTCGGCGGCTTCGGCCAGGAGACAAATCTGCAGGGCACCGCCGCATTTCATATCCATCACCCCGCGGCCAAACAGCCAGTCACCGGTAGCCAGGTCGGCGCGGGCCTCCTCCGGGAGTGCGGCGGGATCCAGTTTCGCCGTCAGCTCTTCCGGGTGGAGCGCTACTTCCGCCAGTGCCCCGTAGTCGCTTAAGCCCACGATGTCGTGGTGGTTGAGCATGACGATGGTTTTGGGCGAGTTTCCCCGCAGGAGGGCGGTGACAAAATAACGCCCCTGGGCGTCGCCGGGGATGGGGTTAAGGCGCAGGTTCTCCGGGTGGGCCTGAAAATAGGGTATCTCGCTGAGGATGGCGTGGATCTCCTTCTCCATGGCTACTTCCTGGGTTGTCCCGGAGATGCTGGAGCAGGCGACCAGGCGCAGCATGGTGCGCTTGATCCCTTCCGGGGTGTTCCAATTCATCAATATCCCCTCCTTGATGCCGTTATCGTTCCCTGAGAGTATTCGCCTGCGCCGGTGAAAATCCTGTTTTTTCGTATACCGGGATGCAGTAAAAAATCCGCTTCACGCTGCGGAGTTGGGTCAGAGCCGAAACAGGTGACCCCAGGTGTGGTTTTGGCATAGTATAAGCCAGGACAAAACCCCCGGCGGAAAATTTTACACTTTGCGCCCGCTAAGCGCTAAGTTAAGCAGGAACCGCCGGGCTTGGCGGCGAACTGTTGGTAATTGCCTGGCAAGGAAGGGATATTCGTCCTGCTTACCCGGCAAAAGCGGCGGATAAGCGTTCCCGCCAGAGTTATAATAAAGAATGAAGCGAGGTGAAACAAAGATGATTACCAAAGAGATGGTCATTAAGGATGTCTTAAACCAGTATCCGGAGGCACTCAAGGTTTTCACCCGCCATGGCTTGCGCTGCGTCGGCTGAGGCGGGGCACTGTACGAGACAGTCGAGCAGGGTGCTCGAGCTCACGGCATTGACGTCCCGGCCCTGATGGCCGATTTGGAAAAGTTATCCCCGACCAAGGCGAAATAAAGCCAGCAAAAAAGAGAGGGTGCGCATCGCGCCCTCTCTTCTCTTTTTCACTGTGCCGCCGTCTTAGCCGCGATAGCCGACCACCCGCCCGGCGGGTACGGCGTAGACGTTGCGGGCAATCACCCGCAGGTAATCGATCCCGGGGTCTTCCGGCCCCTGCAGGCGGCAGTTCTCGTGCTTCAGCGCCTGGATTAAGTCAATCAGGTCGCGGGTAACCCGCTCGCCCGGGCAGATCATGGGGATGCCGGGGGGATAGGCCATCACAATCTCGGCGCTGACTTCACCTTCGGCGTCCTCTAATGCGACCGACCTGGTCTCGCTGTAAAAGGCGTCGCGGGGCAGGGTTACCAGTTCCGGGGTCTCCAGGGTCCGGATGGGTTGGGTTAAGTGGGCGTCGGCAACCCGGTTCGCGGCCAGGTCTTTAATGCCGGTGATCAGGCGGTCAATGGTTTGGTCGCTGTCGCCGATGGCGACGATGGCCAGCAGATTGTAGAAGTCGGACAGTTCAAACGCCAGGTGGTGCCGCTCACGCAGGAAGGTCTCGGCTTCAAACCCGGTCAGACCCAGTTCCCGGACGTTGATTGCGATTTTGGTCGGGTCGTAAGCATAGCAGCCGGGAGTTCCGACCATTTCCTGGCCGTAGACATAGATGCCCGGCAGTTGGTTCAGTTCCGTCCGCACCCGCTCCGACAGGTCCAGGGTGCGCTGCAGCATGGCTTCGCCCTGCAAAACCATTTGCTTGCGCGACACATCCAGCGAAGCCATCAGGACATAGGAAGGGCTGGTGCTCTGGGTCAGGTTCAGCACCGACTTGACTTTGCGGGGGAAAACATAGCCTTCCCGCAGCAGCAGGACAGAACTCTGGGTCATTGAACCCATCAGTTTGTGGACGCTCGCGGCGCTCATGTCCGCCCCCGCTTCCATCGCGGACAGGGGCAGGGTCGGATGGAAATGAAAGTGCGGCCCGTGGGCTTCATCCACGATCACCGGCACGTTGTAGCCGTGGGCAATCTCGACGATGCGCTTTAAGTTCGAGGCCATGCCGTAGTAGGTGGCGTTGATGATGAACACCGCTTTGGCTTTGGGGTGTTCCCGCAGCGCCTGCTCCACCGTTTCCGGCTCCACCCCTTTGGCGATGCCGAGGAAAGGATCGATTTCCGGCTGGATGTACACCGGTTTGGCGCCGCTGAGAATCAGGCCGCTGGTGACCGATTTATGGGTATTGCGGGGAACGATTATCTCGTCGCCTTCGCTGCAAACGCTCATAATCATGCCCTGGATGCCCGAGGTCGTACCGTTGACTAAAAAGAACGCATGGTCCGCCCCGTACGCCGCTGCCGTCAGGTCCTGGGCTTCTTTGATGACCCCGGTCGGGTTAAAGATGCCGTCCAGATCGGGCAGGATGGTCAGGTCGATATTCATGACCTTTTTGCCGACATAATCGGTAAATTCCGGGATACCTTCGCCGTGTTTATGGCCGGGAACGTGGAATGAGATGGTGCCTTCGTCAGCATAGCGGCGAAGGGCATCAAACAAGGGCGTTTGATAATGGTTTATTGGGTTCATGTGCACCACCCCTCTCAATAATCACAATATACATTACACCACAAAACCCTGCCAATTGCAAGATATCCGGAAAATATTCTCCTAAAATATCCTGGCGCTTGATAGCCGCTGACTTAGACAGAGTTCCTTCAAAATCCGTGATTTACCGCCCTTGTTTCCTTTGTTTTAGCCCACACTCCCTCAATCGCGCCAAGGGGCTGGATTGCTTATCCATACCCCTCAGGCCCCCCGCCGCAACCGAAGTGCGCGCAGGCGCTTAACCCACCCGGACCAAAACGAGCGAGCCGGCACGCTCTCGGCGGCGATGAGGCTGATTTCCTGCAAAACCTGGTCACCGGCGCGGAGCTGCATCTTCCCCAGTTCCTGCCCGGCCAGTATCGGCGCCCGCAGTTCGGCATCCAGGGTGATGACCGGGCGGATGTCCTGGGCCGGGGTACGGGAGACGACCAAGCCTAATTGCCCACCGGCGATCAGACGGACCTCGGGTACCGTCCCGGCCTCTACCCGCAGGGCGTCAACCAGCTCCCCTGCTTCCGCCGCAAACACCAGGCGGAAATGGTCAAAACCATACTGCAACAGCTTCGCCGCATCGTCAAACCGTGCGTCGCTGTGCAGCACTACCGTCACCAGCTGCTGCCCTTCCCGCGTCGCCGAAGCCACCAGGCATTGGCCGGCTTCCTTGGTG
>CAZHIT010000085.1:0-10020 GCA_964533125.1 uncultured Candidatus Sumerlaeota bacterium | reverse complement strand
GAGATCAGCGATGGGAGCAACTGCCGCCGGCGACTCAACCAGCTCCTCCGGCGCAAAATACCGCCGCAACCAGCCAAAGAACCGCTCTTCCCCCTCTAGTGGCAGGCTCAGCCGGCACAGCCCGGTCTCGGTCACCGCCAGATGCATCACCCCGATGTCGAATGGATGCGCCGCGTAATAAACCCTTCCCACAGCCCCTCGCCGTCCTTTCCCGCCGTCAGATCTTCCCCGTAATCAGCCGCAGCCCCAGAAAGAGGAGCAGTACCCCTATCACGCGGGCCGGACTGATGGGAATGCGCTGCAGGCCCAGAAAACCGTAATAGTCGATCAGCAATGCGGTCAGCATCTGTCCGGTCAACAGCGCCACCGCTCCCACCCCGCTGCCCAAAATGGGGATCACCGTCAGCATCGTCGTCACCGCCACCACGCCCATGAGGCCCCCGGTCAGTAAGTACCAGGGCACGGTCCGCACCGCCGCCAGATTCCCTTTGCCCCACACCATAATGATCAGCGCCAGCGCCACGCCGCCGACGACAAAACTCACCAGGGCGCTCTCAAAGGTCCCCACTTTTTTCCCCAAATTGCCGTTCACTACCGGCTGGATGCTCATCAGCACGCCGGCAAACATGGTTAAGGCAATCGCCGCAATTTTGCTCATTTCCCTGCCTCCTCCGGGTTAATCTGTCCCTGGCCGGACCCACCGGCATCTGCTCTCTTGCTGTCCAGAAACCAGACGAAGGCCAGCACCTCGGCCACCGCCTGGTACAAAGCCGAAGGAATCTCCCGCCCCAGTTCCACCGTCTGCAAGGCTTCCGCCAGCGCTGGCTCTGACCGCACCGGCACCCCTCCGGCCGCCGCAGTCTCGATAATTCTTTCCGCCACATAGCCTTTACCGGCGGCCACCACCTGAGGCGCACCCATCGTCTCCGGGTTATACCGCAGCGCAGCCGCCCGGGCCGCCTTTCCTTCCTTCAACCAAAAACCCTCCTTTAGACCTGCAAATCCAAAGCGGGGCGGACCTTCCTCCCATCCCCGCCCCATAGCTCCGGCAGCCAGGCCAGCGAACCCAAAATACACGGCAGGACCCGGACGGATGCGCCGCAGCGCCGCAAACCTTCCTCCAACTGCGGGCTAAAGGCTTCCACCAGCGCCTTGGTCTTTGGCTGCTCCACCTGCAGGCCGCAGGTCAGTGCCTCCTGGGACAAAGCGAGGCGGGCCAGGATTCGTCCCAGACGGGGCAGTTCCAGGAGCAGGTTCAGCCGCTGCACTTCATAACCTTTCTTGCCGGACCGGAAGCGCCGCACCGCCAGCACCGCCGGCTGACGCTCACTGCCGCAGGGAGCCAGAAAGGGCAGGAAGTACCAGCCGCCGGTGGGCAAATTATCCGCCCCATTATTGAGCTTCTCCAAGGTCTCCAGACGTCCTCGCAGCTCAGCCATGGATCCCCTGCCGTCAGCCATCTCCCGCCGTAGCCACGCGGTCAGTTCCCGCAGCGCCCCGTTCAGTTCGGGCATCGTTTCAGCCCGCTCCGGCCAGGTCAGCCGCTCCATCCAGGCCGAGAACTCCGCCGGCCCTTCTCCCTCCCCGTTCATGACTGCCACTATCAGCTCCTCCGGCAGCCACTGGCCGGCCAACACCGCCGTTAGCCACCGGCGCGTTTCCCCGGTCAGGGGCAGTCCCTGGGCCTGGCAATACACCAGCGCCGGCAACGCCTCCGGCGGCCAACCCAGGTTTGCAGCGGTTTGAAGGAGGGTCAGTACTGCTTCCCGGGTCAGAGGCAACTGTTGCCCCAGCATCGCGCCTGCTATCGCCCGCCCTGCCTCAGTATCCGGCAGCCCCAGTTCCGCCAGTGCCCGGGCTTCCACCGGTACCGGCTGGGAGGCGGCAGTCGGGATTATCTTCAATGTTATCGACGCATCATTCCGGGCAACCACCTGCAACCGCAGTTCCTGCCCGGGGGTCAATGGCACAGCAGTACGGGCGGTCAGACGATTACGCCCTGCCAGCAGGAAGATCTGATCCCCGTCCCTTTCCAGCACCTTCGCCGCGAAGATTTCGCCCGGCCGCAACTCTCGCCCCTGCGTTTCGCCTGTCGCGGTCGCTATCGGAGCAGTCGGGATCCCCAACAGCGTGATATCCATCCTTACCCCTCCGCCCAGTTGCTATTCATGGAATATTGGCTACAGCCAGGGATTTTCCCTTTTTGACCCGTCAAAAAGGCGACCCCGGTTACCCGCTGGTCGCCTGCCAAAGATAGTAAATATTCACTCCCTGATCCCCGCACCTAACCCTCCAGCAAAATCGCCCGGACCTCTGCCGCATACGCCTCGCTCGCCGCATCCCCGGTGACAATCTCGATCTGCTGCGGCGAGCCAATCCCCAGGCCCAGTTCCACCGCCCGGGCAATCTGCTCCTGCGCGAAGATCTTGCTTCCCATAATCGCCGCATTGCTGCCAAGCTTCTTCAGGATAGCCACCCCGACCGCGTCGATGGCAATCCGGTCGTCCCCGGCCAGAATGACGTCCCCGGCCTGGCGCACCCCTTTATCCGGGCCGCCGTCCACGAAGGCCTCCACCCCATCCAAAACGATGAAGGAGGGCTTGTAGGCCTGGTTCAGCTCCGCAATCATCCGGCGCTGGTGGGGCGAGCTGTGCAACTCCTTCATATACTCATAACCCCGGCGGGGTACGGTCCCTACCGCCAGCTTCAGCGACAGGGTAAACACACCCCCGTACTGGTGGGTTTTCAGACAGCAGGTGGTGACCACAGCCTCCGCTTCCAGGAGCGGCCGGGGCACCCTAAACCCATCCTGCCAGTGGCTCTGCTCCGGCCGGACCAGCACCCAGTCCTCCGGTGGAAGCTCGTCGAAGTTGCACACCCCCACCCCCAGTTCCGCTGCCAGGGCATGGATGCCTTTATCGCGCAGCACAACCGCCGTCAGAGCGGCACTCCGCTCCCCGATGGTGACCGAGGCCGCACCCATCCGCTGCAGCTCCAGGATCAACTGCTTCAGCGTCGTGTTGTGGGTCGAACCCGGGGTCGGGTCCGCAGTATTGAAGTTCGGTTTCAGGAGCACCCGCTTCCCCTGCACCGGATTGGCCGCGAACAGCGCCACCGCCTTGCTTACTCCCGCCGCCCGGTCCGCGGTGTGGACCAGAGCCACTTTCGCGGTCTGCATCAGCGCCCCTCCTTCGCTTTGGTTATTCGTCCTTGGTGATCACCGAGAGCTTGCCCCCAAAATCATAGCGCCGCAGACCGTTCTGGTCCACCCGGTAAGGATGCCCGCCGGCCAAAACCGTCTTCAGAGCATCCGCTACCTGGGGCAGCACCGCCGGATCCACGATCGGTTCGTTGTGGGACGGATAGATATACTTCAGCTCCGGCGCCAAAGTTGCGACCTTCGCCATGGTCTCCGCATAAACCTTGAGGTTCGAGGTGCCGGTATGGGCATACAGCGGCGCCGGATAGTAGGTATCCCCGGTAAAGATGATCCCGTTCGCCCGGTCGAGGAGCATAACGCTGTCATCGGAGTGCCCCGGGGTATGGATCACCTCGAGTTTCCGGTTGCCCAGGTCGACCACATCGCCGTCGTGCAGCAGCTGGGTCGGCGCCTTCCCGTGGATGACGTAGTTGTTCGGGTCAAAACCGGCGTAATAGGGTTTCCAAACCGAATCCCCCACCAGGTTCCGTTTCAGCCGCTCGTGTCCCGCTCCTTCGGTCAGAATTTTAATCGTCTCCGGATTGTCAAAGACGGCGATTTCATCAAAGAGGGCATTGTCCCCGATGTGGTCGTAATGGGAGTGGGTGTTCACCACCGACACCGGCAGATCCGTCAGTTGGTCGGTGACCGATTTGATGTTCCCCATGCCCATGCCGGTATCGATAAGCACCGCTTTCCCTTCCCCGATGACCAGGAAAGAGATTACCTCCTGGAACTGCCCCGGCTCGTAAATCGCGTAGACGTCGGCCGGCAGTTTGTACACTTCATACCAAGGGTTGTCGGTGGCGACCTTCTCCAGGGTGGCATAGATCGGCCGGGGCAGGGAAGAGTACCAGCCTTTGGGTTGAACCGCATTTTCCATGTTGTTCGGATCCGTCATTTGTGTACCTCCTTATGTTCTTCTTTCATTCCGAGTAAATGCCAAGTCAAGGTATATTTATGCAATGGAATCAATATTCCTCCCTGTCCGCCGGAACTCCTGCTGCCGGACAGATTTTTCTTTGCCCCAACCGCCGCTCATTCACCCCCTGCCAACCGCCGCTCGCCTGCATCAACCGGCCACTCACCGCAAAAGCCTATCCAGCCGTGTCAGAATCACTTATCATTAGGACAATATCAAGGATGGGGGCGAAGGCGATGACGATACCGGATTACACTCCTGCAGCCACTGAAAAAGCGTCCGGCTTCTGGCGCCAACTGCAGTACCGCCAGGCGAAGAGCGACCGTTTGGCTTTCTGGGCGGAGACCGCCCGGAGCCTTGAATGGATGGAACCCTGGGATCTGGTTCACACCGGGACGGGTCCTGAGTCCAAATGGTTTGTTGGCGGAAAATTAAACGCTTCGGCCAACTGTCTTGACCGCCACCTGCGCACCTGGCGGCAAAACAAAGCGGCCATCATTTTTGAAGGCGAACCGGGCGACAGCCGGGTGCTCACCTACCGCGACCTGCACCGGGAGGTCACCCGTTTTGCCGGCGTCCTCCTGGCGAGTGGGGTCCGCAAAGGCGACATCGTCACCATTTACCTGCCCTTAATCCCCGAGCTTCCCATCGCCATGCTGGCCTGTGCCCGCATCGGCGCCCCCCACAATGTTGTTTTCGGCGGTTTTAGTGCCGCCGCCCTGGCCGAGCGCATCCACGACACCGCTTCCCGCCTGGTCATCACCGCCGACGGCGGCTGGCGGCGGGGCAAGATCGTCCCCTTGAAGGAAAACGTGGATCAGGCGCTCACCGATTGCCCCACCGTGGAGCAGGTCATCACCGTCCGCCGCACCGGTCACGCCGTGCCCTGGCAGGATGGCCGCGACCGGTGGTACCACGAATGTATGGAGCAAGCCCGCTGCGCTCCCGCCCCGGCCGCCATGGACGCCGAAGACCCGCTCTTCGTGCTCTACACCAGCGGGACAACCGGTAAACCTAAAGGCATCGTCCACTCCACCGGCGGATACTTAGTCAGCGCCGGCTTCACCCACCGCTTCGTCTTTGATCCCCGGGATGAGGATGTTTACTGGTGCACCGCCGACCTGGGGTGGATCACCGGCCACAGCTATGTCCTCTACGGCCCGCTCGCGAACGGGGCCACCACCGTTTTATACGAAGGCGCCCCGGATTGCCCGGATGAAAGCCGTATCTGGTCGATCGTCGAAAAGTACGGGGTGACCATCCTCTATACCGCTCCCACCCTCATCCGTAGCCTGATGAAATGGGGCGACGCCCGGGTCGCCGCCGCTGACCTGTCTAGCCTGCGCCTTTTGGGCTCTGTCGGCGAGCCACTCAACCCCGCCGCTTACGAATGGTACCGGACGGTGGTGGGCAAAGACCGCTGCCCCATCGTCGACACCTGGTGGCAAACCGAGACCGGCATGATTATACTCTCCCCCATCCCCGGCCTCACCCCGGCCAAACCGGGCTCGGTAGGCCGGCCCCTCCCCGGCGTCGAAGTATCCCTCGTTGACGACAGCGGCCAGCCGGTTCCCCCGGGGCAGGAAGGTTATCTTATCGTCCGGTCCCCCTGGCCGGCCATGCTTCGCGGCATCCACGGTAACCCGGAGCGCTGCCGCCAGCAATACTGGTCCCGCTTCGCCCCGGCCTATTTTGCCGGCGACGGCGCCCGCGCCGATGCCGACGGCTGTATCTGGATCACCGGCCGGGTCGATGATGTCATCAAAGTCGCCGGCCACCGCCTCAGTACCGCCGAAATCGAGAGCGCCCTGGTCAGCCACCCCGCCGTGGCCGAAGCCGCCGTTATCGGCGCCGGTCATCCCGTCAAAGGCCAATCCATCGCCGCTTTCGTCGTGCTGCGGAGTCAGGTAAAAGATACCAGCGGCCTGACGAAGGAATTGCAGGCCCACGTCGCCAATATTATCGGGAAAATCGCCCGGCCGGATCTGGTCACCTTGGTCCCCGAGTTGCCGAAGACCCGGAGCGGCAAAATTATGCGCCGCCTGTTGCAAAACATGGTCGAAGGCAAGCCTACCGGGGATACGACCACCCTGGCCGACCCGGGCGTTATCGCCGCCCTGCGCCAAAACCTCGCGGCCGGCGGCAGCAGTTAACGAAAGAAGGGGAGCTTATGGCGGGCTTAAGCTTTGGCAAACCGCAAGCGGCGTTGGTGCGCGCGACCTTTGCCGGTTACCTGTCGCTGCTGGCGCTGCATATCCTTATCGCCGGCCGTTTCTCCCTGCCGCTCCTGCTCGGCACCCTGCTGCTCGCGCTCCTGAACACCCGCCTTATCGTCCTTCTGTACCCGGCCAAACCCGTCCGCCCCAAAAAACGCGTCGGGGCCAAGGCCGGCGCCACCGTGGCCGATTCCACTCTGGAAATAGCCACCGCCACCCTGCCCTATATGCGCCAGGGGCTGAACCCCGAAACCGCCGGGACCATCGCTGCTATCATCCAAAAAATCAGTGATGTGCCGGCCGTCGCCATTACCGACGCCGAGAAGGTCCTCGCCTTCCTGGGTGAAGGCTGTCAGTACCATCCGCCCGGCGGCTATATCGTCACCAACGCCACCAAAGAGGTCATCACCACCGGCGAACTGCGCTTAATCGAGAAGCGGGAGGACTTCAACTGTCCCCGCCACGACTGCGACTGCCCCCTTGGCGGGGCGGTCATCGCGCCGCTCGTCTGCCGCGGGAAAACGGTGGGAACGATCAAGCTGTACAAAACCGACGCCCAACCCATCCCCCTCCCGACCATCAAACTGGCTTCCGGGCTGTCGCAACTCCTGGGGATGCAGCTAGAGCTGGCCGAACTTGACCACCAGGCCCAGCTCGCCACCAAAGCCGAGCTCGACGCCCTGCAGGCCCAAATTAATCCCCACTTTCTGTTCAACACCCTCAACACCATCACCATGTTCATCCGCACCAATCCCGATGTCGCCCGGCACCTGCTTCTGCGCCTGGCGGCTTTCTTGCGCCATTCGCTCAAACGCCGGGGCGGGTTTATCACCTTAAGCGGCGAAATCGAATACATCGAAAACTACGTGGCCCTGGAGCAGGCCCGCTTCGAGGACCGCATCCGGATGGTCTGGGATATCGATCCGGGGCTCCTGGACGCCTGCATCCCGGTCCTGACCGTCCAGCCCCTGGTCGAAAACGCCATCCGGCACGGTCTCACCCCCCGCCTCGCCGGCGGGACGGTTACCGTCGCCGCCCACCGCCAGGACGGCATCCTGTCCATTACCGTCACCGACGACGGGGTAGGCATCCAGCCCGAAGCCATGCCCCGTCTCTTTGTCCCTGGGTACGATTCGGGCAACGGGGTCGCCATGAACAATGTCCAGGAACGGGTAAAACTGCTGTTTGGCCGCGATTACGGCTTGCAAGTCAGCAGTACCCCGGGGGAAGGCACGCGGGTCGAAATCCGCCTGCCCCTGGTCTATACCCCCAAAGGGAAGGAGGAACTGACCCATGAAGCTCAAAGTTCTGCTGGTTGATGACGAATACCCGGCCCGCCAGGAACTCCGCTTCATCTTAAGCCAATTCCCCGATGTGGAAGTGGTGGGGGAGGCGGCGAGCGCCGACGAAGCGATGCACCTCTTGGAACGTCTGGATTACGCCGCCGTCTTTTTGGACATCCAGATGCCCGGGGAGAGCGGTCTCGTCCTCAGCGCCGCTTTAGCCCGGCTGCCCCGGCCGCCCCTGGTCGTCTTCGTTACCGCCTACGATGAGTACGCCGTCCAGGCCTTCGAGGTCAACGCCGCCGACTACCTCTTAAAACCCCTGGAAGAAGTGCGGGTCCGTAAAGCCATCGACCGAATCAAGGAACGCCTGCTGCGGGAGGAATCGGTCAGCCCGCCACCGGAGGCAGAAGGGGAAAAAAGAATCAGCCGGCTGCCCGTCGAGCTGTCCGGCCGTACTTTCCTCATTGATATCGCTAATATCGCCTTTGCGTACAGTGAAAACGAAACAGTTTCCATCCGATCCGGCAAAGAGAATTACCTGTCCCGCCTGACCTTAAACGCCCTGGAGCAGCGTTTGAATACCCCGGAGTTTTTTCGGGTTCATCGTTGCTTCATCGTCAACTTAAAAAAGGTCAAAGAGATCATCCCCTATTTCAACGGCGCCTACAGCCTAGCCATGGAAACCGAGGGACAGTCGGAAGTGCCGGTCAGCCGCAACCGCGTCCGGCAGCTGCGATCCCTGCTGGGCTTCTAGTTCGCCAGGCATGCCCGGGCAAAACCCCGCAAGCGGCCGAGCAAGTCCGTAGTGGGCGCCAGCACCACCGACAGGTGATGGCCTTCGTTTTCCATACCCTCCATTTGCGGCAGCCAGCGGCGGGTAACGCCGAACAGATCCCTCGCATCAGGATAAAGGATATCGGCGTCGCCCGGACGTCCAGCCGCGTGCACGACCAGAACCGGACAGTGCACTGCCGGATAGACAGCCTCCGGCCGGAAGGACAGGAGACTCTCATAGTCCTCCCGGATGCGATTCAAGTGGCCTTTGTGCCGAAACTGGCCCGGACCAACCTTGCCCAGGTCATGACGGACATAGGCTTGCAGGGACTCATTCCACTCCATCTGCTTCTCCTGGTAGACGGAGCGGTATGCGGCCAGGTAAGCTTCTTCGGAATCATAGATCATGCCTATGCGGTCAAAAATCGGCTTGATGTTGCCCCGTTGCGCCTGCCCCATCACCCCGCCGCCGTCCAAGAAGACGGCACCTTTTATTTGCGAACTCATTCTGGCGGCAATCGCCGCGATCCAAGCCCCCATGGAATGGCCTACCAGAACGGCTGGCCCGACCTTCAGGTAACTCAGCAATCCCAACAGGTCATTGGCGTGCAACTCCAGCGATGACCTCTCCCCGGAGGAACTTTCCCCCCGGCCTCGCAGGTCGTAGGAAATAAACCGGAACTCCGGGGCCAGGGCCTCCCCCAGCGGACGGAGCATATCCAGGTTCCCCAGGATCCCGTTCACCCCCACGATCGTCCCGGACCCGCCCGGCCATTCCCCCACCGCCAGCTGTATTTCGCCTAAGGGTACCGTATAAGACTGCATCCTGATTATCCCTCCTCGGTTCCGGTTCGTCCGGTCCGACAGTAATCCCGGAGCATACAGACCGCGCACCCCGGCCTCCGCGCCGTGCAGACCGCCCGTCCGTGCGCGATGAGCAAATGATTGATGACCGCCCAGGCGGATCCGGGTACGATCGCCTGCAGGTCAAGCTCGATCTTGCCTGGATCGGTTGCCTCCGTCCATCCCAGGCGCCGCGCTAACCGCCCCACATGGGTATCCACGGCAATCCCTTCCGCTCCGCCGAAAGCTTCCTGGCGGACCACCACCGCCGTCTTGCGCCCCACCCCCGGCAAAGTCATCAGCTCCGCCACGGTTGCCGGCACGGCGCCCTGATAATCCTTCATTAGCTGCTGCCCCAGGGCCCGGAGGTTTTTGGCTTTATTCCGAAATAAGCCTAAGGTCTTCAGCGCCGTTTCCAGGTCAGTCAGTTCAGCCCCGGCATAGTCCGCCGCGCTCCGGAAGGCGCTGAACAACTGCCGGGTGACCTGGTTTACCCGCTCGTCCCGGCACTGGGCCGAGAGTAGCACCGCGACCAGGGCCTCCATGGGAGAGGTAACCTCCAGACTGCACCGCGCCGCCGGATAAGCCTGTTGCAGAAGCTCCAGCCCTTCCCCGACCGGCGGCCTAGTAAGGTTGTCCATTTTCAAAGTAGCGGCTCCGTTCGTACAGGTTAAAGGCCACATCTACCGCCCGGACTCCCTGCTCCCGCAGGCAGTCGGTTATTGCCCGGGCCACCGCAGCGGTCACCCCCGGACCGCGGTCAAACCACCAAACCTCCAC
>CAZHIT010000084.1:0-10109 GCA_964533125.1 uncultured Candidatus Sumerlaeota bacterium | reverse complement strand
AAAATACAGGGCCGGCGCCGCGACTGCCACCAGGGTGACCAGGTGCTGCACCCGGAAGCCGGCGACATACCACATCACAAACATCGTCCCGGCGATCGCAACCGCGGTCCCCAGGTCCGGCTCCAGGAGGATCAGGACGCAGATGACGCCGGTGATTACGATATTGGGAAGCACGCTGCGCCACACGCTGTGCATAATCGCCTGCTTTTGCTTCAGGCTGTACGCCATATACATCACAATCCCCAGCTTGGTAAACTCCGAGGGCTGAATCCGGACCAAATCCGGCCCCAGCCACCGGCGGGCCCCGTTGACCACATGCCCAACCCCCGGAATCAGCACGGCGATCAGCAGCAGCCCAATGACGGCCAAGATCACCGGCGCCAGCTCTTCCCAGCGCCAGTAGTTAATCTTCGAAGCCAAAAACAGCACGAACAGACCAACCACGGTCCACATCGCCTGCCGGCGCAGGTAATAGATGCTGGTTCCATAGTCGGCGTAGGAAACTACGGAACTGGAGCTGTAGACCATGACGATCCCGATCCCCAGCAAGGCCAGGACCGCGAGTAATAACATCGAGTCCGGCGCCTTCCGTTTTACCTGCCGCACCGAATTCCCTCCCTGCCCTCCGGTAAGGTTAAGCTCCTCAGCGCCAGCGCAGCCAAAGCAGGCCGACCGCCGCAAACAGGGCCGCTAGCGTCCAAAAACTGGTTACCACCCGCCATTCCGACCAGCCCAGCAGTTCGTAATGGTGGTGCAAAGGTGCCATCTTAAAAATCCGCCGGCCGGTCAGCCGAAACGAGACCACCTGGAGCATCACCGACAGGGTTTCGATGACGAAGACCCCGCCCACAATTGGCAGCAGCAGTTCGGTCTTCGTCAGGAGCGCCGCCGACGCCAAAGCCCCGCCTAAGGCCAGCGACCCCGTATCCCCCATAAACACCTTCGCCGGATGCGCATTGTAGAAAATGAAGCCGGCACAGCTTCCGGCCACCGCAAAACAGAACAGGCCAATCTCCAGGCGCCCCATTTCATAGGCGATCAGCGCGTACGCCAGCATCGCAAGCACCATCGTCCCCGCCGCGAGGCCATCCAGGCCATCGGTAATGTTCACGCCGTTTGCCGCGCCCAAAATCAGCACCAGCGCAAAGGGGATATACAGCCACCCCAGCTCCACCGTCTGTCCGGTAAACGGAATCAGGACCGTCGTGCCCAGGCCCAGCCAAACCAGCATGACATAAAGCAAACCCAGAGCCAGCATGATCTGCCCGGCGAGCTTCGTCCGGGCCCGCAGCCCCAGCGGCCGGCGGAGCGCGACTTTGAGGTAATCATCAGCGAATCCGAGAGCTCCGTAGCCTAAGGTGACAAACAGGGCCAGACGGAAATACAGGCTGTGGCGGGCAAAGACGAACCCGACGGCCGCGAGCGCCGCGAGGATCATCAAACCGCCCATCGTGGGTGTCCCCGTTTTTTGCAGGTGTTTTTGCGGTCCGTCGCTCCGGATCTGCTGCCGCAGTTTCAGCCGCTGCAGCCAGGGGATTAACCCCGCCCCGGCCAGCAGGCATACCGCTCCGGCCGCCGCTGCCGCCCATAAACCGTCGTTCATCGCTTTCCCCTCCCGCCGGGAATAAGTCTGCTAAAGATTCTTTAAGCCGCCCACAATCTCCTCCATTTTCATCCCCCGCGAGCCTTTGACCAGCACCACATCACCCATCTGCACCAGTTCACTTAAGATCGCCAGCGCCTCGTCGTTGGCCGCAAACTCTTTGATCTGCGCCGAAGGCATCCCGGCTTCTCTGGCGGCGGCGGCGATCCATTGTGCTTGCGGACCTACAGTGAGCAATAACTGCACCCCACTGCGGGCCGAGAGCTCCCCAATGCGCCGGTGCCCGGCCTCGGCGAAGTCGCCCAGTTCCAGCATATCGGCCAAAATCGCCACCGGCCGCGCCCCGGCCGCCAGGTCCGAAAGCACCTGGAGGGCCGCTTCCATCGAGCGGGGATTGGCGTTGTAGGCGTCGTTGATCACCGTTATCTTACCGGTGCGGAAGATCTCCAGGCGCATTTTGCTGGGGTGAAAACGGGCGAGGCCACTCGCAATCTCCTCCGGCGCCAGACCGCACTGCCAGCCCACCGCAATCGCGGCCAGGGCGTTTCCCACATTATGCATCCCCGGTACCGGCAATATCACCGGCAGAGACTGCGAGCCGTAGACGGCAGTAAAGGCGATCCCCTCCGCCTGCCGGTTTTCGACATCCGTGGCCCGGACGTCGGCCGTTTCGCCTGCTCCGTAAAAGATCGTTTTCCCCGGAGCCTTATCCGCGATCCGGCGGCACCAGGGGTCGTCGCCGTTGAGGATGGCGATCCCATCCCCGGGCAGAGCCTCCAGCAGTTCGCCCTTGGCGGCAGCGATATTGGCCACCGACCCCAGCAGCTCGATATGGGTTTCCCCGATGTTGGTGATTACCCCAATCCGCGGCCGGGCGATCCGGGCTAAATAGCGGATCTGACCGGCCCCCCTCATCCCCATTTCCAGCACCGCCATCCGGTGTTCCGGCTCCAGCCGGAAGATGGTCAGCGGCAGGCCGACCTCGGTGTTTAAGTTCCCTTCATTTTTCAAGGTCATGTATTTTTCGGCCAGCACGGCTGCGATCATATCCTTGGTTGTCGTTTTGCCCACACTGCCGGTAATCCCAATCACCCGGGGGTTCATAACCTGCCGGTAGTAAGCCGCGAGGTCCCCCAGAGCCAGGACGGTGTCCTCCACGGCCAGGACCGGGTGCCCCACCCATTCCGCCTGGGGCTCAGCTTGCTTCTCCACCAGCACCGCCGCCGCCCCCCGTTCCAGGGCTGCGCTCACATAGGCGTGCCCGTCGGCAGCCTCGCCCCGCAGCGCCACGAACAGGTCGCCCGGCTTCACCCGCCGGGAATCGTTCGCGATCCCGCATATCGTCTGGGTTGCCGCGCCGCCGGTCAGCACCGCCCCGGTGGCCTGCCTCACTTCCTGAACCGTCAGTGCCCGCATTTTACCTTCCCCCCAGATACTCCCGCGCAATTTCCCGGTCGTCGAAATGAATCGTCTGGTCTTTTAACACCTGGTAGGTCTCGTGCCCCTTGCCCGCCAGCAGCACCACATCGTCCTTTTGGGCCAGGGAGAGCGCCTTTTCGATCGCCGCTCTCCGGTCCACAAAGGCCTCGTAGTCAGATGTGACCCGCTTGACCCCCACTTCGACTTCCCGGATAATCGCTGCCGGGTCTTCGCTCCGGGGGTTATCGGAAGTGACGATACAATAATCACTGAGCTTCGCCGCGATCTCGCCCATCATCGGCCGTTTGGTCCGGTCCCGGTCGCCGCCGCAGCCAAAGACGACGATAATCCGCTGCGTGGCAAACTCCCGGGCGGCGTTTAGGATATTCTCCAGGCCGTCCGGGGTGTGGGCGTAGTCGACGATCACCGTAAAATCCTGCCCGCCGTTCACCAGTTCAAACCGTCCCGGCACACCCGGGAAGGCCTCCAGGGCTTTTTTCATCGTCAGTAAGCTGATCCCCTCGGTGAGGCCCACCCCGATAGCCGCCAGCGTGTTGTAGACATTAAACAGACCGCTCAGCTTTAAGTTCAGGTCGGCTTCGCCCAGCGGGGTCCGGACGTGAACGCTCATGCCACTCGCACCAAACCGCGCCCCCTCCGCCCGGATGTCCGCCGCCTTTTTGACGCCGTAGGTTAAAACCGGCACCGTAGTCTGCGCCCGGATGGCCTCGCTCGCGGGGTCGTCGGCGTTCAGCACTGCCCCCTTGCGGGCTTTTAAGGCCGCGCCGGCGGTGTCCGCCAAACCGGTAAAGAGCTTGGTTTTGGCCTGCAAATAGTTTTCCATTGTCTTATGGTAATCGAGGTGGTCCCGGGTCAGGTTGGTGAACACCGCGACGTCGTATTCGCACCCCGCCACCCGCTGCCGGTCGAGAGCGTGGGAGGAGACCTCCATCACCAGATAATCGCCGCCGGCGTCGAGGATTTCCCGGCAGAACGCCTGCAGGTCCACCCCTTCCGGGGTCGTCCGCTCGGCTTCCTGTTCCCGGTCCCCGATTTTGGTCTTGATCGTTCCCATCAGGCCGACCTTATGCCCGGCGGCGGTCAGGATGGCGTCCGTTAAGAAAGTCGTCGTCGTCTTGCCGTTGGTTCCGGTCACCCCCACCGCCCGCAGCTGCTGCGCGGGCTCCCCGTAAAAGGCGCTGGCGAGCCGGCCGGCGGCGCTCCGGGTATCCGGCAGCCGCACATAAGTGATGCCGGGGGGAACCTCTATCTCTTTTTGCCCCGCGATGGCCACTGCTCCGTTCGCGATGGCCTGCGGGATAAAGCTATGACCGTCGAATTTCTCCCCCTCCAGACACAGAAAGAGAAAGCCGGGCTTCACCTGCCGGGAATCGTAGGCGATGCCGCTGATTTCTACCCCTTCCGGGCCGGCAATGGCGCTGACTGGCAGCCCCGCCAGGATTTGCTCCAGGTTCCGGGTTGACATCTTATTCCCCTCCTCGATGGTGGTTTAATCCTTTCCTGGTAGTTTCTGCAGGACCGTGTTTTTTATGCTTTCGCCCTGCGGACCGGGATACCAGGCCGGGAAACCACCGGCGGGCCAAACTCACTCAAAATAGACCTCGATCGTCGTGCCAACCGGGACAAAGGATCCGGACTCCGGGTCCTGCCGCACGGCCAATCCCCAGCCGGTAGGCGAAAACTCTAACTCTGCTTCTTCCAGCAGGGCCGCGCTGGTATTGGGGGTTTTCCCGGCCAGGTCCGGCACCGGCACCACCGCCGCGTCATCCGATGGCCCGAGGTACAGAATTACCCCGGTTCCTCCGGCCACCTCGGCCCCCGGAATCGGCATCTGCCGGATGACGGTTTCGCCGCTGCCTTCCGTCGTCCCGGAGAGACCGCTCGCCGCCAGGTCCGCCATCGCCTGGCTCTCCGTCTGCTGCCGGACATCCGGGACCAGCACCGCGCCGCCGCCCTGGGTTTGTTTACTCACCGGCGGCCGGGGCATCACCCCGAGGTAGGGGAGAACATCCTTGACCACCGCCCGGAACACGGGCGCGGCGATGGTGCCGCCGTAATACGAGGCGCCGCCCGGTTCGTCCAGCACAACCAGAATTGCCACCAGGGGCTGGTCGGCCGGGGCAAACCCGACAAAGGAAGCGAAATACTTGCCCGGCGCGTACCGCCCGGCGATGACCTTTTGGGCGGTACCCGTTTTACCGGCGGTCGCAAACTCCTCTAAAGCCGCGTTCCGGCCGGTACCTTTGGATACCACACTGGCTAACATTTTCTGCATCAGCGCCGCCGTGGAAGCGGAAATGATTCTCTGCGGCGCGGCGATTTCAAAGTCGAGCAAGGTCTGACCCCCGGCGTTTACCAACCGGCGGGCCAGGTGGGGCGGATACCGCACCCCGCCGTTAGCCACCGTGCTGACCGCGCTCACCAATTGCAGCGGGGTGACGGAAACGGCCTGGCCAAAGGCAATCCGGGCCAGGTCCACGTTCTTAACCTTACTTTCCGGGATCAGGATCCCCGTGGCTTCCCCCGGGAAATCCAGACCCGTCTTGCCGCCAAAATTGAACAGCCGCAGGTACTTATACAGCCGCTCTTGTCCCAGACGGAGCCCTAAGGTGACAAACCCGACGTTGCAGGAGTTCTCCACGATTTCGGTCAGGGACTGACTGCCGTGGGCCCGGGTGCACCGGATTGTGGACCCCGGGATTTTAATGCTGCCGGCGCAGTAAAACCGGTCCCCTTCCCGGGTTACTTTTTCCTCCAGCGCCGCCGCCAGGGTGATGATCTTAAAGGTCGAGCCGGGTTCGTAGCTGTCCGAGACCGCCGCGTTCCGCCACAGTTCGGCCGGCGATTCAAAGGGATGGTTCGGGTCAAAATCCGGCTTGGTCGCCATCGCCAATATCCCGCCGGACGCGATATCCATCACCAGGATGATCCCCTTTTTGGCGATATTCGCTGTTACCGCCTTGGCCAGTTCCCGCTCGGCGATATGCTGAATCGTCCGGTCGATGGTCAGCACCAGGTTATCGCCATCGATGGGGGGGATATAGCGGTGCATCGCCCCCGGAATCTCCTGACCCCGCGCGTCGTACTCCACGACGATGCGCCCGGCTTTCCCCCGCAGGTACTGCTCGTAAGTGACTTCCAGACCGTACAGACCCTGATTGTCCGCCCCGGCAAAGCCCAGCAGGTGGGAAGCTAAGCGGTCATGCGGGTAATACCGCTGGCTTTTTTCTTCCAGACCAATGCCGGGCAGTTTCAGCTCCCGGACCGCTTTGGCCACCGAAGCCGGGACTTTCGGCTGTAAATAAATGTGAAACTGCTGTTTGGTCAATCTTTTCAGCAGCTCCTCATAGTTCATCCCCAGTACCGGGGCCAGCGCCCGGGCCGTCGCCGCGGGGTCTCTCACCTCCGACGGGATGGCGTAGACCGAATCCGCGCTGATGCTCATCGCCAGGACTTCGTTATTCCGATCGTAAATCGTCCCCCGTTTGGACTCCACCCGAATGCCCCGGAGGCGGGATTCGAGCGCCAGTTCCCCGTACTTCTCGCCGCTCACTAGCTGAACCCAGACCAGGCGGCCCGCCAGAGCAATTTGCACCAAAACGATAACGACCAGGACGCCAAAAACCCGCTTTCGGATGCCCAGTTTGGACGCGGTCAAGTAAGCTGCCCCTTTCTCCCAGAGCGGGGCAAAAACGCAATCCTACCGGTCGCTGACTTGGGCCTGCGTCGTCCTGATGGCGGCTCTCTGGTACCAGGCGGAGAACAGCGCCGTGAGCTTCCCGGCCGTTGGCTTCGGTCCGGCGCTCCCCTGCGCCGCTGTCCCGGATTCCGCCGCTTCCGCCCCGCTCGCCAAAGCCACCACCCGCACTTCCTTCGCTTTGGCCATGCCCAGCTTACCGATGGCGGCTGCTTCAATCCGTTCCAGCGATTCCAGTTGGCCGATGCTCAACTGCAGGCGCTTGTTCTCATTTTGCAGAACCGCCAGCTCCTCTTTCAGAGCCGTCAGTTCGTAACCCCGCTCGATTATCGCCGTATGCCGGGCCACCAGACCGAGGCTTAAGCCCACCAGGAGCGCTATCGCCACTAGACAGCGGGAAACCAGGGCCGGAGACAACTGCCCCCCCGCGGCCGGTCGGACCTTCGTTTCTGCCGCCACCCTTTCGTCGATTCCCGGTACATTATAAGCATAGCGCTGCTGCATCGGTATCACTTTATTCCCACCTCACTGTCTTTAGAACCCGCCGGCAGCTTCTCTGCCGCCCGGAGCTTGGCGCTGCGGGCCCGGGGGTTAGCGTCGGTCTCCTCTGGACCCGGGAGGATTGGCTTGCGGGTGATGAGCTTAATAACCGGCTGATGCCCGCAAACGCAGACCGGCAGGCCGGGCGGGCAGGTGCAGCCACCCGTGTATTCCCGGAAGATTTGCTTCACGATACGGTCCTCAAGCGAGTGAAACGAGATTACGCCCACCCGCCCGCCGGGGGAAAGGCTTTCGATCGCTTGGCGCAGCGCCCGCTCCAGTACGCCCAGTTCGTCATTGACCGCAATCCGCAGGGCCTGAAAGGTCCGGCGGGCCGGGTGCGGACCCTCCCGCCTCGCGGCGGCCGGTATCGCCCGCTTGATTAAATCCACCAGCTGCCCGGTCGTCTCAATGGCCGCTTTTTGGCGATCCGCCGCGATGAAGGCGGCAATCCGTTTTGCCCAGCGCTCTTCGCCGTAGTCGGCGATAATCCGGGATAGCTCCGCCTCCGGCAGGTCCCGGACCAAATCCCGGACGCTGACCTTAGCGTTTGGGTCCATGCGCATATCCAGGGCCGCATCGCTGCGGTAACTGAAGCCCCGCTCCGCCGCATCCAGTTGGTAAGACGATACCCCCAGATCAAAGAGAACCCCGTCCACCGCTTTTATCTCCAGCTGGTGCAGGATATTGGCCAGTTTCGCAAAATTATCATTAATAATCGTCACATTTTCGCTGAACTCCGCCAGCCGTTTTCCGGCCGCCGCAATGGCTGCCTGGTCCTGATCGATACCGATGAGCCGGCCCCCCGGTAAAATCCGGGGCAGGATGCCGGCCGAGTGCCCGCCCCCGCCTAAGGTGCAGTCCACGATCACCGCCCCCGGCCGGCAGTTCAGGGCGGCGATGGCTTCGTCCAGCAGCACCGGACGATGCTCAAACTCCATTTACATCACCTTCCGGTCTAGATCCCCAGACCGACCAGATTCTCCGCGATTTCCCCATACGACGCTTCGGCTTTTTCACTGTAGGCGTTCCATTCCGCCTCGCTCCAGACCTCAACCCGGGACGAAACGCCGATAATTACTACCTCTTTTTCGATCCGGCCGTACTCCTTTAAGTTGACCGGCAGTAATACTCTGCCCTGTTTATCCAGTTCTCCTTCGCTCGCGCCGGAAAAGAAGAGACGGACGAAGGAACGGGCATCCGCTTTGGTAAACGACAGCGCCCGCATTTTCGTCTCCAGCTCCTGCCACTCGGCCTGGGGGTACAAAAACAAACAGTTGTCCAGACCCTTGGTCAGAACAAACCGTTCCCCCAGGGCCTCCCGGAACTTGGCCGGGATGATCAACCGGTTCTTGTCGTCGATGGCGTGCCGGTACTCTCCCATAAACATAACCGGATACCCCGTTCCTGGCAGAATCGAACCACTTTCCTCCACTTTGTCCCACTGTAAAGCTATATTCTCCCCCTGTTTTGGACTTCCTGCCGGCTTGCGAAAAATATTAGTATATTTATATAATTTTGCGAAATTTTTCCGGGCAACAAAAAACCGCCGGCAGGCGGGCGACCTGCGCGGCGGTATTCTGGCTGCTAATGGTTTACAAGAACAAAATTAGGATTACGTCATTGCGGGGAGGCAGAACGGAAGCGGCAATCCAAACTACAGCCGCTTCGGCCTTCCGCCGATAGCAACGGGATAAGAATCAGTGCAGTCGGTCAGCCGGACCATTGGGAGAGGTGGACGATCTCACTCCGGTCCTCCGGCGGCAGGTCTTTTTGCTGCCGGAACAGACGCACGCCGGCGTTGTTGATCACGTACCCCTCCTCCAGGAGCCAGCGGCAAACCCCGCTGTACTCACCGTAGACCGGCACGGTCAGATAGTTTACCCCCCTGGCCCGCAAATGCGATTCCAGCTCCCGCAAGTACCGACGGAATCGGACCTCCGACCCGGGCCCGGGGGCAACTGCCATAACCTTGATAATCGCCCGTTCCCGGGGAATGAGGTACTGATACAGGCAAAAGCCGTTCAGCTTTTCCCCCTCCGGCCAAAACAGCGCCTGCCCCAAACCGTACCGGTAGGTCATCATAAACTCCCGGCTATAATCCAGCCCCGGCTCAATCGCGTCCGAAATCCGGGTCACTTCGGGCAGCATCGCCGCTGCAGTGGCCTGGTCGGCCGGAGGGAGCGAGCCCGCTTCCAGCGGTAACAACCCGAGATCTTTGCCGTAGCGCAGCCGCAGGTTCCCGGGCACAAAACCCTGCCGGAGGTATAAGCCCAGGTTATACACCGTTTGCGGCATCGTCTCTAGTCCTATAGTCCGGGCGCCGGTGCCGGCGAGGTAAGCCAGGCCCTCCGCCAGCAGTTTTTTGCCGATACCATTCCCCTGAAACCCGGGGTGCACGGCCAGAGGTCCGATCCAACCCACATCCCCCCAGGTATGACAAAACCCGCAGCCGGTAATCCGGCCGTTGCGCACGGCCACAAAACAGCCGCCCGGCGAACTGTCGAGATAGCTGGCCAGCTCGGCCTCCGACCGCCGGGGCAGGGTCTGCCGCTGTCCGGTCTCCCGGGTAAACAAATCGGCAAAGGCCAGCGGAATCAGTGTCCGGACCACCCCGAAATCGCTTGGTTGCATCAGGCGGACCACATCGGTCAATCAGGTCACCCGCTTTCCCACGGATTAGTCAAGCCCGGCTAGAGCCGGATGAGCAGGGGCACCAGGAGGGGTACCGCCAGGGTCAGGAGAACCCCGCTGACAAAGGCGATCACTCCCACCTCCGCCCCCACCCACCGCACAATCACCGGCAGCGTGGTATCCATCGTGGTCGCC
>CAZHIT010000083.1:0-10172 GCA_964533125.1 uncultured Candidatus Sumerlaeota bacterium | reverse complement strand
CCCGGACGTACACCACGATACAGGCGTTCACCACCACCACCGAATCATCCTGGTCCCCCAGCGACGGTACATACAGGCCGGGCACCTGCATCCCGCCCAGGATGGACTTCACTTCCACCTGCTTATACGGCAGGAGATCCAGCAGTTCTTCCGTCCGCACCCGGTCCGGGTAGGGCGAAGCGATGGTGATCAGGAGCTTCACATCGTCGGGACCCTCCACCCCGCCGACCTCCCGCAGACCAGCCAGACAACTGTGCGACACAGCCTCCTTAATCGCCTTCTTCGCCGCCTTGGTCACATCCTGCCCGTGCAAATCCAGCGCGTGGCCAAACTCAATCACATAGCGTTTGTATTCCATTGCGTCTGCCTCCCTGCTTTTTTTGTGTGTATTCGCGGCTAGGCGCGGCAAATCCTCTGCGGGGCGGCAAAGTCGCTGCCACCGGCAAGTTATACCTCTCCCCTGGCTGCGATCAGGCTTTCTGACGCAGGCGAATCTGAGACCAGATCCGATGCAGAAGCGGGTGATCCGCCAAGGCAACAATTCGCTGCAGGAGCGACAGCAGGTCTTCTTGACCGCGCCAGTGGCGCTGGATCACTTCCGGCGGGACCTGATTGAAGACCGTATGCAGGGCTGAAGCCACATACAGGAGGTCATCGATCAACCCAATCCCGCCCGGCATTTGGTCCGGGACAATATCGATGGGAGCAAGGCAGTAAGCTACCGCCGCAAACAGTTTCATTTTGACCGGGAGCGGCACTTCCGGGTCCCGGATCAACCGGATGAGGAGGAGAAACAAATCCGGCGCAAACTTCAGGTAATTGCCGACTGCCCCGAGCATCGTTCCCGGCTGGAAGTTCTGGGTCAGACTGAGAACCATTTGCTTAAGCTGTCGGTAAAATCCCGCTTCTTTGGGGCTCATGACTTCGGACCCGGGGGATATCTCCACCGCTGGCTCGGTCATTTGATCTGACGCTACAACTTGCGAAGCGGTCACCTCGCCGCCCGAAGGACCGTACACCCAATCCCGGTAAGCCTCCTTTAGCAGCACCCGGGGACGGCAGACCAGTTCACCTTCCCGAAGTTCAAGCAAATCCAGCGTTAGGTAATCGAAATAGCGGAGCTGTTTCGTACCGAGCGTCGCTTCCTTCTGCAGTATCGCCTGGGCCTGGGGGTATCGGTCGAGGCAGAGCGTGACCATCCTCCCTTCGATCGTCAGGAAATCCGCTTTGGCGGGCGCGAGCTTATTCAGGTTATCGCCGCCGAACAGGCGCATAAGCAGCTTCAGCGGTGGCACGACCAGCCAATTCCCCAGAAGCCCGGCGGCATTGAGGTCCGGACTGCCTTCCAGCTGAAACTGCAGGTAGTGACTGCCCCGGGCGAACTCGTACCCGACCAGCCGGAAATCCGCCTTGACCTCCACCGCTGGGAGAAAGTCTTTGACCCGTACTCTCGCCGCCGCACTCACTATCCCTGGTCGAAAACCAAGGCGCAGATCCTGGAACTTTTCATTGAAGATCGTTTCCTGGTTGGCTTGGATCAGTTGGTTAACTTCGGCTTCGGTCACGCTGATTTCCGGCTGAAACCATTTCTCCAGACGTCGGAAGAACTCATCAAAACCGCTGCTGCTCATCCTCTACCCCTCTCTGTGCCATCTTGTACCAACTACTCCGTTTATTCGCCATTTGGCGCTTTCTTCCTATCGGTTGACCATAGATGCCAGCATTTGGCACTAATTTTTTTCCCGCCGACCCCGCCCCGTTTTTTCTCCTCACTTTCCCTGCACTGATGCGCCCCCCTTCCGGGCAAAATATGAGCAGACAGTGCGCGGGAGGTGAGAAAAATGGCGTACAAACCCGAACAACACGACCCGCTCCGGGGCCGTATCCCCGAAACGCTGATTAACCCCGCGGCGGAAGCCCACGGCCGGCCGTCGCCCCGCGAAGCCACTTCCCAGCAGGCCCAACTGAACAGCGTCCACCGCCACGGCACGCGCAAGGACGTGAAGGTGCCCATGAACAAAAAGCTCCACTAGAGCCGGTTGACAGGGGCGGAACATTCCCATATACTCGGATTATGAACACGATGACGAACGCTGAGCAACAACTGAATAATTCCGCCGGGCCGAGGGTCATCCTCGGCATCGGCAACGTCCTGGAGGGCGACGACGGCGTCGGCCCCTACCTCGCAGGGCTCCTGGCCGATTCCACTTGGGTCAGCCTCGACTGCGGCACCGCGCCCGAGCATTTCACCACCCACTTGCGGCGGCTAAAGCCCTCCCTGGTGGTGATGGTAGACGCCGCCGTCATGGGCTTGCCACCCGGCAGTATCCGGCAGATCGACCCCGAATCCGTCGGCGGGGCTGGCTTCACCACCCACACCCTCCCCCTCTCCCTCCTGGCCCGGTTCATCCGCGCCGAGGGACCCGAAGTCCGCCTCATCGGCATCGAGCCAGCGGCCCTCACCCCGGGCGAGGACCTCACCCCGGCAGTGCAGGACGCCGCGCATCGGCTGGCGGACATTCTGCGCCGGGAGGAGATCGATAGTATTCCCTGCCTGGAATGAGGATGACCCTTTGATGGTGTGAAATTGATAGCGAACGGCATCAGCCAGGGGACCGGCTATGCCGATTCTTCGTATTCTGGCGCTGACCAGCGTACATACAGAAAGGATGATAAGCATGCAGATCCGCCCGTACACCCCTGCCGACGAGGCGATTCTCTTTAATTTGCTCAGCGACGAAGGCGAGGAGTGGAGTGACTACCACGGTCCTACCGGCCGCCCCATGTACCTCCGGGCGCTGGCTTCCAGTCATACTTGGATCGCCGTCGAGGAAAACCAGGTCTGCGGCTTTGTCCGCTGCCGCGAGGACGATGGGTTTGGCGTGTATGTGCACGACTTGCTCGTGCGCCGGGCCTGCCGCGGCCGGCAGATCGGCCGCCTCTTGCTCGCTCAGGTGTGCCGGGAGTACCCGGACCAGACAGTATACGTGATGAGCGACGCCGATCCGTACTATGAAAAGCTCGGCTATCGCCGCGAGGGGTCCATCTTTGCGGTGCACGAGTAACCGGGGCAGCGGACAAGGGAGCCGACGCCGCATGGTTAGGAGGAATGCATGAAGCGATACGCAGCTCGGCTTATTTTTGCTTTAGGCATCTATATCATCATTGGTGGCCTCTCCCTGCGCAGCTTCGCGCGGGAGGCGTCATATTTGCTGGATCACCCGGTCAAACAGTCTTTCTTGACCTTCCTGGCCGATACCGAGCTGCTGGTGCCGGAACAGGTTCGAATGATTTATCTGAGCGAGAGGCATATCGCCGTTTCCCAACCGGGAGCCGAGAAGCTATATTCGGTTTATCTTACCCTCAATCCAACCAAAGAGGAGATAGACCAAACCCGGCGCTTCTTTGCGGAGATAGAGCCAGTCGGTAGCCTGCTCGGTTTGGTCGAGCGGCAGGGAATCATGTTGGTCCACGAACCGTATACCCAGGCAATCCGCGACCTCCTGGTCAACTTCACGGGGGCGGACTACCCGGCGCGGGCGGAGGGAACAGCCCTGGCCCTCCGCCGAATCGCCAACAACCCGGCGGAGCGATTGCAACAGTCCTCCGCCCATCGACTGTTCGATGTGCTGATCCTACGGTTCCTAGGGTCAATCGCCGTCGCTCTGGGCGGCCCGTGGCGGCAGTGGGCAGCGGCGCGGGTCGGCGCCGACCCGGCCGCGCTTCGTTGCATGGCTTCGTACCAAATTGCCGGTCTCGGTGCACTGCTGACGGCAATGGCGTGCCGGACGGCGTTCCCGCGACGCCCAAAGCCTGCCAATCCGGCTGATTGAGACGGGGAAGCAGCGACATTTGGGATAAACGGCCGGGGATAGTTCGTTTGGTTACCTGGCGGGGGCAGGATTTGGGAAATCGCTAGGGAGGAATGGAAAATGGCGGCCGGTAAGCGCCGTTCGCTCTGGCTGATCGCGGCTGGGTATCTGGCGGTGGCTCTGTTCTTCCGGGCCGATGGGCGGATCGGTGGCCGGATAGCTTGGGCGATCACCGATTCTGGCCGGGCTTTCGGTTTCTTCCTGCTGGAGGGTTTGGGGATTTGGCTCAGCCTCAGTTTTTGGAACGCAATCATCCGTGACCCACACCATAGCGGCACCTGGCCGCTCGCGCTGACGACTCACACCTTCCTTTTCTACTTCTCGGCCGTGGTAACCGATCCGCCCTACATCTTTGAAGTACACGCGCTACTGTTCCACTATGTTCTATCCATCATAGCCTTCGCTGTCCTTCGGGCGTTGTATTATGCCGGGAAGAAAGCGCCGCCGGGGGGTTAGAGCCGGCGTTTCCTGCGACGATGGTGGGGAGACGGCGGGAGGCGGGCACCGGGGTCACCGCCGCGTTGCCATACGTGGCTAATAGCTATGACGTATACCATACTCTATCTGCAACCCCCGTTAACCTCTCGCCGACACCGACAGAAGGAGGCATACTAACGGCAAATGCCCCTCGCTTAACATCACTGCGAGCCGACACACTCTCACATCGACGTGGCAATCTGGCTACCCTCGTAATCTTCTTTATGTTGCTGAACCACCCAAACCAAAAGCCCGGAGGGCGAGGCGGCCGGTTAGCCGCCTCCCTCTCCGGGCTCTTCGCTATGCCTCAAGCGCTGCTGTCAGTATTATTCTGCTGCCCCGCGCCCGTTCCTCCCCGTTGTAGGGGCGATTCACGAATCGCCCGTGCCGCGGTGAAAGCCTGTCGGGCGCTAATGCGGATTGTGAGGACTGCTCACCTTCGTCGCAGTCGGTTTCACCCGACTTGTCCCATATTAGCCGGTGGTTTTAACCCCCGGCCGCCAACCACGGGACGCAACGGGAAGGGAAGCCAGAACAGCCACGTCGCCCGGCGAGTCCCACCGCAATGATGTTTCCCTCGCTCCGACGGTCTAGTCCATAACCCTTCCTGGCCAAGTTGGCAGGTCAGAGCCTGTTTAGCAAGGCTTTGTTTGCGCCATCTACCCTGCCCAGAGTGTCTATTCTCCCCTCCCCGGCGGCGCGAGCACCAAGAGTTCCCCCCGATCCCCACCGACGACGACCCGCCCGTGCTGCCAGAAGTAGCGGTGCTCCCCGCCCCGCGGGTCGCGGATGCGCCATAGCTCCTGCCCGCTCACCGCATCGAAGGCCAGGATAACCCGGGCCCCCAATGGATCCCCCTGCCGGACGGAACTCGCCTGGAATACCAGGTGGTCCCGGGTCGCGCCCATGAGGTGCAGCGAATGGAGGTCCGCCTCGCCCCAGGCCCAGAGGGTCGCCCCGGTCCGGCGGTCCACCGCAAACAGATCACCCCGCCAGCGCATGGGGTAGTCAAACGCTTCCGTGGTGACGAGTATGCGATCCGGCGCGCCGGGGACGGGACGGACCGAAACCTGGTCCTGGGTGTCCACCGGCAGCGGCAGTCGCCACCGCTCGGCGCCCGTTATCCGGTCGGCCGCGACCAAATCGATCGCGTGGACAAACCGATCCGCCGCTTTGGTCGTCTGGTACGTGGCCAGGTACAGGGTATCCGGGTCCGAGTCGAGCACCCGGAAACTGGTATTCTCCTGTACCCACTCCCAGCTTAGCGACCGGGTGTCGAGGTCAAACACCGTAAGATAACCTTTGTCAATCGTCCGGTTGGTGCGGAAGAGCACCCTGCCCGGCCGGCTGAGGCCAAGGTCGGTCCCCTGCCACAGCACCCGGCCGTCATCGCGCGCGAGTGCGACCATTTTACCCTCCGCGCTAAAATACACCGCCTCCGGCCCAAGCTCCGGCGCGCTCCAGTTCCTCCCCTCCGGCTGGTACTCCCATAGGCGGGTGCCACTCGCTGCCGAGAGGGCGATGACCTTCGGCATATAGTCTGCGTACGGATAGACCTGCTCCCCGTCGGTAATCAGTCGATACCAGCTGCCCTCACCCAGGGAATGCTCCCAGAGCTTCTCCCCCGTGCTCTGGCTGAGAGCAACCACCGTATTCCAATCCCGGAGGAACCAGAGCCGCCCGGCGGCCACCGTCAAAGCGGTGTGCTGCCCCATCGCTCCCCCGGGCTCGTACTGCCAGAGCGCCTGCCCAGTGGCGAGATCCATCGCCGTAAGCTCACCTGCCGGGCTGAGGAGAAAAGCGGTGTTCTCCGCCACCACCTGGTATTCGGCGGCGTGGGGGAGCGTCCACCGCTCCACCCCAAGCGCGCTCTGCCCCCCGGGCCCGGTGTACCGGAAGGCCGCGGGCAGCTCCCAGAAAACCAGACCGGCCAAAACTATCCCCAGCAGGAGGGCCAAAACGACCGCCCAGCGCCGCCAAAGCCGCCTCCCCCCGGCGGTGGTCCATCCGAGCGCCCCAGCGCCCGCGCCCACCAGGACCGCCACCAGCAGGAAAGGCGCAAACTGCGCGAGCCCAATCATGCAGCCCCGGTAGGCGAGCAGGTTCACCGCCGTGAGGCCCAGGGCAAACCCGATGGCGGCGCGCGGCGAAACCTCTTCCTCCCCCTCCCCGGACACTCCGGCCGCGAGGCCGACGCCGGCCAGACCGGCGGCAAAGTAAGGTGCCAGCCCCAGGAGCAGGAGGTCGTTACTGGTCAGGTCCAGCCGTAGCCACCGCTGTGCGTACAGCGACAGGACCGTTACGCTGATATAAACGAAGGTGTTCGCGGCCAGCCATCGTTTGCGGGTCATAGTCAGCACCACCTTTCCTGCCCGCTCAGCCAATCAATACGGCTCAGCGGGTAAGCAGTCCTGCTGCAATAAGTAAGCCACCCAGGAGCAGAGGCCATGTCTGTTCCAGCCGCGACCCCGGGGTGAGGCGGGTATGCCCGAAGTACACCGGGATTAGCGTTAGGCTAAACCAGAGGGCAAAGCTGCGGTGAACGATGGCCGAAATGGCATAAGTAAACATAAATAGCCCGAAGAGGAGCAGTGGCAACTCCCGCCACCACAGGCAGTAGAGCACGACCAAACCGGCCCCAAACCAGGCGGTCGTGGAGGTCCGATGGAACACTGCGAGTACATAGAGCAGCCCGAAAAAACCCAGCAGCACCAACGGACTTAAGGGACGTCCGTTCATCCCCACTACCTCCTTCGCCGATATCCGAATCTTTAATCCCTGGCCGCCGTCGGCGGCCCCAGGCGTATAGCTGCATCGCTGCCGTTGTACCTTAGAATTTTGGTACTTTGCTGTTCGGCTGTTTTGGGGGGAATAACCGAAAACCGCTTCGCGGCAGAAGCCTTCTTGCGAGATTTTCCGGATAATTTGTCCTGCCTGGAGCTTGGTCGTGCCATTAATCCTGCTTGTGGGCGGGAGATACGATAAAAAACCAGTTTTCCGGGAAAGATAACCCGAGTAAAACCAGTAATTGGATAAGCACTATTGGAGTGAACCCAGATGCCGAAAGACTATTATGTGTTGGCGGCAGTATTCGGTATTTCCGTCGCATTACTTCTGCTTTTGGTAAAAAGAAGTCAAATCCGACAAGCTGCTTTTGCGCTGTTTACCGCTCAGTTGCTTAGCTGGCCAATTACCTTGCTTTACGTACTGGCCGGTTTTCAGTATAATCCCGTCCGGCTTTTCGCCCATGCCACCGAAGGTAATTTTGTCTTTGCCTTCATCTTTCACCCCGCAATTTTTGTAGTTTATTATTTGCATTACCCCAAACAAAAAAGTTTTATGGTGCGGCTTATCTATTCCATTGCCTTGTCGGCATTGCCCCTATTCGTAATGTTCCTGTGTGACCTCTATACCAACCTGATTGACTATCCCCAAAAAATGGTCTTGGCCGCCTCAATTTTGCTGTTATTTCCCGTATTCAACCTCAACCGGCTCTATATTGATTGGTATTTTCAGAAGGCTTTTTCACCTGCGGAGGACTAACCAATGCGCACTGAGACCATTCTGCTGGCAGCGGCAACCCTGGTCAGCCTTTCATCATTGTTGTTTATACCGAAAAAGTACCGGCTTCAGGCGCAGTTCGTCTTTACCTTCGTACAGTTTCCGACTTGGGTATTAGGGCTGATCGCGGTAGAATTGCGCTTATTAGAGTACCCCTATCGGGAATTAAGCCGTGTAAACCGCACCAGTTTTATTTTTGAATACATGATTTTACCGGTCCTGTGCATCCATTTCAATGCTCATTTTCGCCATCACGCTTCCCGGCCAAAGAAGTTAGGTTACTATCTGGGCACGGCGTCAATAATCACTGCGGTTGAATTTGTCATAGAAAGATATTCCATGGTTCTTAGATATACCGGCTGGCAATGGTACATGACTTTTTTGGGCGTTTGGTTGGTGTTATGGCTTTCGAAAGCGTCAGCCCGGTGGTTCTTGGGCAAGGCCAACCCGGAATAGGCCATTGTCAGCGGCAGAAGCTTACCCCTCCCCCACCAGGAGGGTTAATGCGCTTTAGAGGCTAGCCAACGGGTATAATCCTCGCCATGACGTACCCGAAAGGCTGCCGTATCCTCCATTAACCTCGCGCCGGCGTCGACCGGCGAAGTTATCCCGCCCGGCCCCCACTAAATCCAATCCACTCAAGCACCCGCCCGCCGTAGTACAGCGTGATCGCCGCGACCTCCCGGCAGGTATAATACATCCGCAAATTTCGGTTCGTGTACAACACGGTGTCGGTGACCGGCGCTCCAGTGGCGTCAATGCCCAGGTCCCGGGCGATCAGGAGGGCCCGCTTCATGTGAAAGGCGTCGGTGACGATAATCGCGCTGGTCCACCCCTGCTCCGCCATGATCCGGCGGCTCAGGGTGAGATTTTCGACCGTGCTGCGTGAAGCCGCCTCCAGGTGCAAGGCCGCCGGCGCGATACCCAAGGCCAGCAGCGCACCCTGCATCGCCTCGGCCTCCGTCGGCGGGTACTCACCCAGGCCGCCGGAAAGGATAAGGTCCCCGGCGAGCCCTTCGCGGTAGACGGTAGAAGCCGCCCGGATGCGCGCCTGGAGGGCTGGGCTGGGGCCCTGCGGCCACACCGCCGCCCCCAGGACGATGATGACGTCCGCCGGCGCCGGCCGGGCCGTCTCGCCGATGGCGGCGATCGAGGCATACTGCGCCGCAGACCACAGGATGCCGGCGAGCAGGACGACCATCGTAGCTTTAAGCGCTTTACGCATACCTCGGCACCTCCCGGATAAGTTAACGCCATATAATCGCTTCACGGGATTACGCGCCCGGCGCTAAGGCCGAGAGCGGTAAATTACAGCGATAATCAGACCAAAGAGCACTGCAAGCAGCAACAGGTTCCAGAGGTTCGCGCCGCTAAACACAGCTTTCGCTTTGCGCCAGATCTCCTGATGCATCGCCTGCGCACCATCGATATCCTCGGGTTGCCACGCGATGTTCGGTCGGTTGAGCATCGTCACCACTGCCAACACTATCAGTTCAACCAATGCTTTCAGCGTTCCCAGCATCCGGCTCTCCCTCCCTCCTGCCCGGTTACAGCCCGGGGATGATCCCATCACGCCCGAGATTGTTGTGCAGGCCCAGGAGTTCCTCGACCTCACCCAGCGCCGGCGCCGCCGCGGTCATCATCGCCTCCAGGCGTCCCGCGTTCAGCCGGTAGGGCCCCGGCTCCAGCGCCGCATTCAGGTAAGCGAAGGCCTCATTCAGCCGCGCCGACACCTGCTCCGGCTCGGCGGTTTCTTTGGTGGCCAGGTATTTCAGAATGTATTCATACTCGGAGAATACCCGCTCCGTCACCGGACCCAGCCGCAAGCCCGCGACCCGCCAGTACGCCGTATGGCTCTGGTACCCGGCCAGGAGCAGCCGCAGGTTGGCGGGGTTATCCTCGTCCACGCTGGCGATGGTATGGCCGACCAGGATGCGAAACTCTGCCGCCCTCAGCCACCGCAGTCTTTGAGTGCGGTGGTTGTGTCCCAAAAGCAGGGCGGCGTTTCCGAGCAGGGAAAGGATGAGAACCAAGGTCAAAGTCCGGGTTGAGAATATCCGTTTCAAGGCGCTGCCCCTCTCCCGCCGTAAGTGTCTTGACCTGTAATATTTCGACATCGGCCGCCCCTGCCCTTTTGGTAATTCGTGGACCGATGCGGGGCAGCCGATGCAATGCTGGCTTGACCACAACCACCGCTGCCATTTCGCTCAAAACCAAAACCACCCGCCGGCGGCCGGGGGTGGTTTGCTCGTTCAGCAATGA
>CAZHIT010000082.1:9907-10183 GCA_964533125.1 uncultured Candidatus Sumerlaeota bacterium | reverse complement strand
CTGCTCAGCCGGGTGGTATCCGGCAGCGCCAACGCCCGGGACCTGGTGGCCCTCAAGCAGTCTCTGCAGGTGGTGCCGCGGCTGCTGGAAGCTCTGGGCAATGTCCAGTCGGAAGGCCTTACCCGGATTCGGGCGGGCCTTGACCCGATTACCGATATCACTGACTTAATCGAAGCGGCCATTATGGATGACCCGCCGTTTAGCCTGAGGGAAGGGAAGATCATCAAGCCCGGTTACCACCCCGAGGTGGCGAAGTATCGCGAAGCCGCCGCCGGG
>CAZHIT010000082.1:6000-9897 GCA_964533125.1 uncultured Candidatus Sumerlaeota bacterium | reverse complement strand
TGCCGATTTTGAAAGCCGTGAGCGGGAGCGGACCGGGATCAAGTCACTGAAAGTCGGCTTCAACCGGGTCTTCGGCTATTACTTGGTGATTACCAACACCCACCGCCACTTAGTACCTCCGGACTACACCCGTAAGCAAACCCTGGTCAACGCCGAACGATACACCACGCCAGAACTGCAGGAATACGAGGCGCTGATTCTGGGGGCGGAGGAGAAATTGGCGGCGCTGGAGTACGAACTCTTTGAGGCGGTGCGCGGCACGGTCAGCGCCCAGTCCAGCCGGATTCAGCAGACTGCCCGCCAGATCGCAGCCTTGGATGCCCTGGTGTCGCTCGCGGAGGCGGCCATCCGCTACAATTACTGCCAGCCGGTCATTCACAGCGGGGACGCGATTACCATCCAGGCCGGCCGGCATCCGGTGGTGGAGCGGGTGTTGCGCCAGGAAGCCTTTGTCCCCAACGACACCAAGCTGGATAACGGCAGCAACGCCGTCGCCCTCATTACCGGGCCGAATATGGCCGGCAAATCCACCTACATGCGCCAGGTCGCCCTCATCGTCCTGATGGCCCAAATCGGTTCCTTCGTCCCGGCGGCGACCGCATCCATCGGCCTGGTGGACCGGATTTTCACCCGGGTTGGAGCCTACGACGACCTGGTCATGGGTCAGAGCACCTTCATGGTCGAAATGAATGAGGTCGCCAATATCTTAAACCACGCGACCGGCCGCAGTCTGATCATCCTGGACGAAATCGGGCGGGGTACCAGCACCTTTGACGGGCTGAGCATCGCCTGGGCGGTCGCCGAGTATATCCATAACCCGGCCCGGATTGGGGCCAAGACGCTGTTCGCCACCCACTACCACGAGTTGACCGAACTGGAAGAAGCCCTGCCGGGCGTGGTCAACTATTCGGTGGCCGTCCGGGAGAAGGGCGAGCAGATCATCTTCCTGCGGACCATCGTCCAAAAAGGCGCTGACCGGAGCTACGGCATCCAGGTTGCCCGCCTGGCCGGATTGCCGCCGGAGGTGGTCGCCCGGGCCAAAGAAATCCTGTACTCGCTGGAGCGCGGCGAAAACCAGAGCAAGGGACGCCGGATTGCCGGCGGCAAGAACCGCAAAGACGCGCACAAAGCGGAAGTGCTCCCAAACCAGGTGGCTTTCTTCACCCCGGAGCCTCACCCGGTCTTAAAGCGTTTGGCGGCGCTGGATCTGTCGAACCTGACCCCCCTGCAGGGCTTAAATCTCCTGGCGGAACTGCAGGCACAGGCAAACGAAGGAGGCGAAACACTTGGCTAATCCGAAGCGAATTACGGTCCTGGATGAGCAGACCGCGAACCAAATCGCTGCCGGGGAAGTAGTGGAACGCCCGGCCTCGATTGTCAAAGAGTTGGTCGAAAACGCCATCGACGCCGGCAGCCGGCGCATCACGGTGGAGTTGGGCGACGGCGGGGTGTCCCTGATCCGGATCATCGACGACGGGTCGGGAATCCGCGCGGACGAAGTGAGCCTCGCGGTCTGCCGCCACGCCACGAGCAAGATCAGCCAGGCGGCCGACCTCGCGCATCTGGCCACTTTGGGTTTCCGCGGCGAGGCCCTCCCCAGTATTGCCGCTGTGTCCCGCCTCGAGATCCGTACCCGCACCCCGGACAGCCCGGGCGGTGTGGCTCTGGTGAGTACCGGGGGGACCACCCGCAGCGAGAGCGAGGCCGGCTGCCCGGTCGGCACCAGGGTCACGGTCACCGATTTGTTTTATAACACCCCGGCCCGCCGGGCATTTCTTAAATCACCCGCCACCGAAGGCGCTTACGCGAGTGACATCCTCACTCGCCTGGCCTTAGCGCACCCGGAGATCGCTTTTCAGCTTCTGAACAACGGCCACCTCACCCTGCAGACCACCGGGAACGGGCGGCAGATCGAGGTGATCGGCGCCATCTACGGCAAGGAAATCGCCCGCCGGATGCTCTCGGTGGAGTACCGGGGGGAGCAGATGGGCCTCTCGGGCTGGGTCAGTCCGCCGGTCATCAGCCGGGCTAGCCGCAATACCTTTTCCTTCTTCGTCAACCAAAGGTACATCCGCAGCAAGGTCTTAAGTGACGCCCTCCTGGAGGCTTACCACACCCTGCTGCCCCTGCACCGCTTCCCCATCGCGGTCTTAAACCTGGAGATGGACCCCGCCGCCGTGGATGTCAATGTGCACCCGGCAAAAATGGAGGTCCGCTTCCACGCCGAAAACAGCGTCTACGGGCAGGTCCTGCAGGCGGTGCGGGACGCGCTGCGAGCCGGGAACCTGATTCCGGAGGTGCGGCGACCGGCCGGGCCCGGACTGCCTTCAGCTAACTTTGGAACACCGGCACCGGAGCAGACCCGACTGCCGGCTCCACCGTCGGCACCTAAACCTGGGGGAGCATCCCCAGTGCCGGCAGATGCCCGGACCCCGGATCCCACTTCCTGGGCAGCCGAGCCGTCAGCGCCTGAACCGGCGGCCCAGGAAGCGGCGCTGGCCTACCGCGAGCTTCCGGCCGAACCTGCCAGCGCGGCTTTCCCGGATCTCACGGTTATCGGCCAGATTTTGAACACCTATCTCGTCGCCCACAGCCCGGAGGGGCTGTATGTGGTGGACCAGCACGCCGCCCAAGAGCGGATCAACTACGAGCGGATGCTTGCCTCCCGCAGCCGGGCGGAGCAGTACAGCCAGCCCCTGCTGGTCCCGGTGGTCCTGGAGATGACTCCGCCGGAGAAAGAAATCCTGCGCGACCACCTCGACCGCTTTGCCGCAGCCGGCTTTCAGCTCGAGCCCTTTGGCGGCAGCACCTGGCTTCTGCGGCAGGTCCCGACGGTCCTGGTCGGGGTGTCGCTGGAGCGGGTGATGCACGAGATCCTCGCGGCCCTGCTGCAGCCGCCGCACCTGCCCCGGCAAAGCCAACTGCTGGAGGATATGATCATCATGGCCGCCTGCAAAGCCTCGATTAAGGCTAACGAGCGCTTAAACCAGGGCGAAGCCGAGAGCCTGCTCCGGCAGCTGGCGGCGACCGAACAGCCCTACACCTGCCCGCACGGCCGCCCAACCCTCATTACTTTTACCGCCGCCGAGTTGGAAAAGCAATTCAAGCGGGTGTGATTATGGAGAGAGTGATCGTGACGACCAGCGCCCGCCCGACGACCATGCTCCGGCAGCAGGCAGCGGCTCTCGCAGCGCAGCTCGGCTGCCCCTTGATGGACCGCGCCGACGGGACCCTGGTGGCACTCAGCCGGGCCACCGGCGCGGACCGGATTTTGACCGTTACCGGAGAAGGGCTGGCGCTTTGGCAGGGGGGAGAGGTACTCCGCTTTCACCCCGGCATGGCCACCCTGCGCATCCAGGCCTTGCAGCAGGGGCAAACCGACAGGATGGCGGCGGCTATGGGTCTTGTGCCCGGCGACACGGTGCTGGACTGTACCCTGGGCTTTGGGGCTGACGCCATCGTCGCGAGCTTTGTGTCCGGTCCTGATGGCGCGGTGACCGGTCTGGAATCATCCGTGCTCCTGGCCGTCCTCGCGGCGGAGGGGCTGCAGCATTACCGCCTGCCGGGACTGGAAGCGATGGAGGAGGCGATGCGCCGCATCCGGGTGATCCCGCTCAGCTATGAAGATTATCTTGCTAAACAGCCCCCGGCAAGTTATGATATCGTCTATTTTGACCCGATGTTCGGCACTCCCGTGGCCACCTCCCCCGGGATGAACGCCCAACGCACCCTGGCGAATCCCGCCCCGGTAACCCTGGCGGCCATCGCAGCGGCCGTGCGGGTGGCCCGCAAGCGGGTGGTGCTGAAGGAACGCCAGGGCAGCCTGGTCTTTAATGAATTGGGCCTCCGGCCGGTTAGCGGCGGGAGCAGCAGCCGGGTAGCCTACGGATGCCGGGA
>CAZHIT010000082.1:0-5990 GCA_964533125.1 uncultured Candidatus Sumerlaeota bacterium | reverse complement strand
AATCGTCGGGCCGACGGCGAGCGGCAAGACCAGCCTGGCCATCGCCCTGGCAAAGCACCTGGGGGGAGAGGTCATTTCCGCCGATTCCATGCAGGTATACCGTGACATGGATATCGGGACGGCCAAACCCACTTTGGCGGAGCGGCAGGGGATACCGCACCATCTCATTGATATCGTGAACCCGGATGAGGCCTTCAGCGTGGCCGATTTTCAGGCACTGGCCACCACAGCTATCGACGCCGTCACCATCCGGCAGCGCCTGCCCATCGTGACCGGGGGAACCGGCCTTTACGTGCGGGCTTTGACAGTCGGATATGCCTTCAGCGCCAGCAGCACCGACCGGGCCCTGCGGGAGCGCCTGGAGGCGGAGGCCGAGACCGACGGTAACGAAGCCCGTGCACCGCCGCCTGCGGGAAATGGTCCCCGAGACCGCCGCCATGGGGCACCCCAACGTTCGGGGCCGGGTCATCCGGGCGCTCGAGGTCTATAATCACACCGGCATCCCGATCTCCCGCAGCCCGGAGCTGACCCCTGCCGACAGCCCTTACGACTTCCGGTTGTTCGGCTTAATGCCGGAGCGGGACTGGCTCTACGGCCGGATAGAGCAGCGGGTGGAGGCGATGCTGGCCGCAGGGCTGATGGCTGAGGTTCAGGGTCTATTGAATAAGGGGTACAGCGCGGAACTTTTCCCCATGCAGAGCCTGGGTTACCGACAGATTTGCGATTTCCTGGCCGGCCGCTATGATTTCGCCGAAGCCGTCCGCCTGATTAAGCGGGACACCCGCCATTATGCCAAGCGGCAGCTGACCTGGTTTAAGCGGGAGCAGCGCATAACCTGGCTGGAAGTGGGAGAAGGTAGAGAAGGGCCGGCCTTAGCGGAAAAAATTAGTAATTTTATGGCAGGAAACCAAATCAGCCTGTAGAATATGTATCCATCAGCAAAAATGGAGGGCGGTAAGGATGGGCAAACTTCAGATCAACTTACAGGACAGCTTTCTTAACCTGGTGCGGAAAGAAAATGTCCCGGTGACGATTTATCTGGTCAACGGCTTTCAACTAAAGGGTTTAGTGAAAGGTTTCGATAGCTTCACGGTGATTATGGAGATGGACGGCAAACAGCAGTTGGTGTATAAACACGCCATCTCGACCGTGGCGCCGGCCCGGGCGATCAACCACCCCATCGCCGAAATCAAAAAAGAGGGCGAGGTCAGCCCGCAGTAGTTTCGCCGCCGCAAGTCCCGGGGAGCCGGGACTTTGCTTTTACTCCGGGCAAACGCAAGTACGACGGGGGATTGGAAGGGGGAGGACCGGATGAAAATCGTCGCCTTTAACGGCAGTCCCCGGGTGAACGGGAATACCGCCCATGCCCTGCGCCTGGTTTTGGCCGAACTGGAGCGGGAGGGATTTTCCACCGAACTGGTGCAACTGGGCGGCCGCCGCCTGGCCGGCTGTCAGGCCTGCAACGGCTGCGCCGAGAGCCGGGATGGCCACTGCGCCGCACCGGACGACGGGATGAACGAGTACATCGACCGAATGATGGCCGCCGACGCGATTATCATCGGCTCCCCAACCTACTTCAGCAATGTCACCACCGAGGTTAAGGCCTTAATCGACCGGGCCGGGTACGTTGCCGGCGCCAATGGCAACATGCTGAAGGGGAAGGTGGGGGCAGCGGTCGTGGCGGTACGCCGCTCCGGCGGGAACTTCGTCTACGCCGCCATCAATTACTTCTTTGGAATCAACGAAATGATCGTCCCCGGTTCGGACTACTGGAACACCATCGTCGCCCGCGACCCGGAGGATTGGAAAAAGGATGCGGAAGGCATCCAGACCATGCAAACCCTGGGCCGGAATATGGCTGCTCTGCTGCACCGGCTGCACTCTTCAGACCGCCCGGTTTAGAGCAAGCCGAACGGAAACCCCACCGCTCCGCTGGCGGCGGGGTTTCTTTTTGTCCCATTTTCCGGGACCAGGCCGGGACAAAACCCGGGCGGTCTGCGTATAATGGGTTGCACGGGTAGTATTATGCCAGGGCGGGGTGAAGTCATTGAGCAAGGGAACCAAACCCGGCAAGACCAGCGGCAGCCCGACTCTCAACACCGGCCAAATCCTGGAGCTACTGGAGAACGGTGAAATCTCCACCGCCGAGGCCTTTGCCCGCTTCTGCCGGACGAACCAGGGCGTTCCGCTGCCGGATCCGGACAGCCAGTACCGCCAGAAGATGGAGGACATCCTGGCTGAACTGGAGTCCCTCATCGGTCTGGAGGCAGTGAAGCGCTTGGTGCGGGAAATCCAGGCCTTCGTAGAAATCCAGAAGCGCCGAGGCCAAGAGAAGCTAGCCACCGAGCCGACGGTGCTGCACATGATCTTCCGCGGCAATCCGGGCACCGGTAAGACGACCGTCGCCCGGATTTTGGGGGCCATCTTCCGGGAGATGGGCGTCCTCTCCAAAGGGCATTTAATCGAAGTGGAACGGGCCGACCTGGTGGGTGAATACATCGGCCACACCGCCCGCAAGACCCGGGACCAGGTGCGGCGGGCCCTGGGTGGTATTCTTTTTATCGACGAAGCATACTCTTTAGCGCGAGGCAACGAGAAAGACTTCGGTAAGGAAGCAATCGATACATTAGTGAAGGATATGGAGGACCACAAGAACGACCTGATCCTCATCCTGGCCGGCTACCGGGCCGAGATGGAGATGTTTTTACAGGCCAACCCCGGTCTTAAGTCCCGTTTTCCCATCCACATCGATTTTCCGGACTACTCCATCCCGGACCTGATGGCCATAGCCGATTTGATGGTCTCCCGGCGGCAATACAAACTGTCGGCGGAAGCCCGCGAAGCCGTGAGCCAGGTGCTGAAACGGAAAGCGGCGAGCCAAATGGTCAACTTCGGCAACGCCCGGGTGGTCCGCAACCTGGTCGAGAAAGCCATCCGCCAGCAGGCGGTGCGACTGGTGAAGAAGGAGCGTGTTACCCGCGATCAGCTGATACTGCTGGAGAAAGAGGATATCGAGGAGGTATGAGGCGGTGAAGGAGTGCCTCGTCATCGGCAAAACCAACGTGGGCAAGACCCTCTTCACGCTCAATTTTGCCAGCTACCTGGGGGTGAAAACCCTGCAGATCGAAACCGTATACCCGGACGGGAGTAAACTGACCGACACCTGCAACCTGCCGGAGGCCCTGGCCGAGCTGACCGATGCCGCACCGCACAAAACCCGCTGTCTGCAGACCGTGACCCTGGAGCTGCCCGCCGGCAAAGGCAAAAAGCGCTTTCAGCTCACCGATTCAAGCGGCCTGGTGGACCATGTCCACGCCGAAAAAGAGGTCCGTCGGGCCATCGCCCAGACCCTGGCCAAGGTCCGGCAGGCCGACATCGTCATCCACATCGTGGACGCTTCCGCCGTCGGCAAAAAAGGGGCTCCGGAAGCCTTAGGGGAGGTCGATTACCAGATCGCTCAGTTCGCCCAGATGCGCAAAAGCTACCTGCTAATCGCTAACAAGATCGACCTGCCCGAAGCCAGGGATGGTCTCTTTCGCCTCCAGGAGGAGTTCCCCGGTCACCGGATTATCCCGGTGTCGGCGCTGTACCAAAAGGGCTTTAAAGAGGTGAAGGCTTTTGTCAGCCGCAATCTTTGAGTTTGGCCCCCGCGCCCTGGCCCTGCTGCTGACTGGTCTGGCTGTGAAACTGATGGATGACGGCCTGGATAACAGCCCCGCCGACGGCACACCCGCCCGCCTGCCTTACGCCCTGGTCGGCCTAACCGCCGGCGCTTTGCTTTGCCTGCCCTGGACGGCTTCGCTATTTCTTTCGGCCTACGCGGTGGGCATGGGGTACTCCCTGACCGACCGGATGCCCACCGGCCTTACGGGGTGGCAGGAATCACTCCTGGCCACGGGTTTCGGGATCGCGCTCCTCGGTCCCCAGGAAATGTTCGGTTCGCTCCTGGTGATGCTCTGTATCCAACTCGCGGACGACGCCTGCGACCAGGCCCGGGACGCCTGGCTTGGCCGCCCGAACCTGGCCCGCCGTTACGGGTCAGTGGAGACCGTTCTGGCCGCTCTGTGCCTGTTCCTGCTGGGTCTGCTCGCGGCGCCGGCTAAAACCATCCTGGCCATCGCCTTAAGCCGCCTGATCTCAGTCTGGTACGACAGCCGTCAGCCGGCAGGGGAGGAGGCGGAGGCGTTATGAGCTGCGAGACGATGCTGCTGGTGAGCCTGATAGCGGTTCTTAACCTGCTCATCGGCTACACCTGGGGTCGCCGAAATGGGCGGCGGGAAGGCCGGGCCGAAGGGTTGGCCGAGGCGCCGATAGTGTATCGGGAGGCAGCAAATGCTCAGGATGAATGTCCGGTCTGCGGAAATTGCCCGGCAGTCGAAGAAGCGGTACAATAAAGGCGCCCCCGCGGGCGCCTTTAACATTTGTGTCAGCATTTCTCCGCGGAGCATCACCAGAGATTTTTATGGGGGAGCTCTTTGCCGCAATTATTGACAAATTACGACACCAATATTTGGTATAGTCTAGATGGTACACGATAGTGGTAATGGGAAGGGGAGCAAGATGATGGCGGACAAGCTGACAGCAAAGGACGCGCGAAAAGGCCAGGCGAAAACCTTGCCCAGTGGCGGGGGCGACAGCGGTTGGTTTGAGCGATTGAACCGATTCCAGCAAGCGGAAACCCTCCGTCAGGTCACTTTTAAGCAGACGCATTGGCCGCACCTCGCCCCGGGGGAATGGGCGAAGAACCCCGAACTAACCTACCCGCATATCCTGCCGGCGGGGGATGTGGCCCGGGTTTTCTATCCACCCATCGCCGCGACAGTTCTGAACTATTGCACGGAGAACCACATAGCTGTACACACCGAAGCCCTGAATCTGCGCAGCTCCCAGATCTGCTGCTTCAACGTACTGTTTCCGTTGCGCCAGGACTTAGACCTGGCCGCTTCCGCTCTCGCCCCGCTTCTTCCCGGGGTTCAAGCGGTGACGGCGATCGAATTTGAGTATACCGGTGGCAAGGGGGCGGCACAATGGTTGGGCGAAACCCCGAGTAGAATGCGCGGTCAGAACCAGACCAGCATCGACGCCGCGATTTGGTGGACCGACGGAGAGAAGAAGTACCTGACACTCGCGGAATGGAAGTACACGGAAGCAAGTTATGGCTCCTGCGGTGGTTATCATTCCGCCGGCAATGACAATAAAGACTTCTGCCGCGACCTGCCGTCCACAGACTACCTGCATCAGCCAGAGCAGTGCTATCTCCGTCAGATAGGCAGGAATTACTGGGAGCACCTGCCGGAAGCCGGGATTGATCTGACCGTGCTATCGGGAAGTAAAGGTTGTCCCTTCCGCGGTCCGTTTTACCAACTGCTTCGGCAATACCTCCTGGCTTCATACCTGCGTAAGCCGCAGGAAGTGGATGAAGTCTTCGTCGCTTCCCTGCATTTCCGCGGGAACCAAAGCTTGCGAAACGCTCCGTCATCCCTGTGCGGCCGGGGTAAGGACCTCGCCAGCGTCTGGAATAGCCTCCTCAACGGCGCACCGGCACTGCGGGAAGTCGCGGTGGAGGACATCATCGGTGCTATAAAGTCGTCTGGGCGCCTGACCGATACCGCCTGGCTTGAGTACCTGGCGGAACGGTATGGACTGTAGAGCGGCGTTGCCCCGGGTGAGATTAAGCTGTACCATTGAACTGCCATCATTCTTGCCCCTGCAGGAACACTCGGGTATGGTTTATGGCGCATAAGCCCTGCGTAACGGTACACCTTGAACCTGGCAAACGGAATACTTTATTGCAGATTATTTGGCTCGCTGATCCAAAACCGCAGCAATAACGCAAGTGCACCTGCTGTAGCGGTGGGTAACATGCGAAACGGAACACCTGGATTCAGAAATCGGCGAATTTACTCGCAGATGGGTTGATTAATCAGCCAATAACCAAGGCAAAATTGCTCGTGTATACATTAGGAACGGGAAGAGCGGCATAGCGGAAC
>CAZHIT010000081.1:0-10201 GCA_964533125.1 uncultured Candidatus Sumerlaeota bacterium | reverse complement strand
GCCGGCTTTCATAAAGTCGTCGATAATCAGGACCTTCGCGCCTTCCGGCAGGGCTTTTCTCGCCAAAGTCATGCTCTGCATCCGCCGGGTGGAGCCGGAGACATAATTGATGCTGACCGAAGAGCCCTCGGTCACTTTGGGGTCGCGCCGGATGGTCACCAGAGGTACGCCAAAGGCCTGGGCGGTCATCAGCGCCGGCGGGATGCCCTTGGTCTCCACGGTGATGCAATAATCAAAACTTAGGTGGGCAAACCGGGTGGCGAAGATTTCGCCCGCCTGTTTGGCAAACCCGGGCGTAAAAATCAGATCGGTCATGTACAGATAGCCGCCGGGCAGAATCCGCTCCGGACTGGATAACTGGCGGCACATGGCTTCGATAAAGCGCCTGGTCTCCGTACCCGACACTAAGGGCAGGTATTTGACCCCGCCGGCGGCGCCCGGATAGGTCTCGATCGTCCCCAGTTCGAATTTGCTCAGCGCCTGCTTGATGATGGTCAGGTCCTCGCTGATGGTGGATTTGGCGACGGCAAAATAGTCCGTAAAATACCCCAGCGAAAAAAGCAGATTCGGCCGTTCCAGCAAGGTCTTGGTAATCGCGATCATTCTCTCCCCGCGGCGCAGTTTGTCCACGGCTTCACCCCCATCTACCCCGGAAATGCGGCCAGTTTTCCGAATAATATCCCTCCGGGCGAAATTATTATTCATCTTTCGCCACCGGCCGGCGAATTCCTGCCCAAAAGAAAAGCATGATTTCAGTCATGCTTTTTTGGCGAGAACGCTCTCGGCCAGGGCCAGGTCGCTGGGTTTGTCCACGTCCACGCCGATTTCAGCAAAGGGGGTGATGATGGCGGCGCCGCGCAGTCCGAGCAACTGTGAGACCCGCCGCTCGGCCGCCGCAATCGAGAGGCTATGGGTGAGGAACTTCAATATAAAACCAATACCCAGCAGCCCGGCCAGTTGCAGCGGTTTTTTGCGCAGCTTGATGAACTCGGCCGCTTTCGGCAGGCAGCTGAGCAGCTTTTCCGCCCGCACCAAAAAGATATTGCCCCCGGTGAACGTCCCGTCCTTTAGGGTCACATAGGTCCGCTTCACGCCAGGATAAGCGCCGTCGCTCACCGCCTGGGAGACCACCGGGTAGTGGAAGTCCGCGTCCCGGGTGGCACAGCGCTGCAGAAAGTCGGTGACCGACGCCGCCGTCAGCATCGGAATATCCGAGGTGACGATGAGGATGCGGTCGGCGTCGATAAGCGCCTCCGCCCCCCGGCGGACATTTTCGAGGATACTGTCGCCGCTTGGGACCAGGGTCGCCTGCGGGTACCGGCCGGCAAAATCCGCCGGAGGACCGACGATGACCACGCGGCCGCCGTAGTTGGCGCCGGCCAGGGCGGTAAGGATATAGTCGAGCATCGGTTTCCCGCCGATCTCGATTAAGGCTTCGTTGGGGGCTAGGCTAAGGTCTTTGAGGCGGCCGGTGTTGGCGGCGCCGGCCAAAATCATGGTATCCACCCGCATTTGACCACATCCTTTGCTGCGTACTGCCCCTTAATATTTGATAGAACCGGGTTCGGCGGGAAAAACAATCCCGGCCGGTGCGAGAAACGCCAGGTGGACGGAGCTGGGGGAGTCCTGCAGGTCCCGGTATGCCGCTTCCGCTGCCTCGGTCCGGGCAAACAGGCCGAAGACCGTCGGTCCGCTGCCGGACATCAGGCTGACGGCTGCCCCCAGTTCCCGGAGCCTGGCCTTGAGCGCTCCGATAACCGGGTAGTCCCGTTCGGTCACCGTTTCCAGCGCATTGACCATGTACGGAGACAAGGCTTCGATCGTCCCTTGGCTGACCACCGCTCTGACCGCCGCTGCCGGCGCGGGGGTAAGCCCGGCCAGATCCAGCCGGCGGTACACTTCGGCCGTGGCCACCGGAAACCGCGGGGTGACCAGCAGCACCGGCCAGGCCGGCAAGGGCGGCAGGGGCGTCAGGATTTCGCCCCGGCCGGCGGCGTACACTGTGCCCCCGCGGAGGCAGAACGGGACATCAGAGCCTAAGGTCAGGGCGATCTCCGCCAGTTCCGGTTGGCTTAAATGCAAATCCCAAAGTTGATTTAAGCCGGCCAGGGTGGCGGCGGCATCGGCGCTGCCTCCGGCCATCCCGGCGGCGAGGGGAATCCGCTTATGCAGGTGGATATGAGCCCCGGCCCAAACCCCGGTACGCTCCCGCAGGGCGTAAGCCGCCCGGACGATCAGGTTGCGGCTGTCAGTCGGTAACCCGGGATTATCCGTCTCCAGGGTAATCGCGGCCGCCGCCGGGCGCAAGGTCAGGGTGTCGGCCAGAGTGACCGACTGCATCACGGTGGAGAGTTCATGGTAGCCGTCCGGCCGCTTGGCGATTACCTCCAGGGTGAGGTTGATTTTCCCCTGGGCTTCCAAAACTATATCCATCAGGAGTTCTCCTTCGGCTTTTTCGGTCCGGGATAGAGCCGAACCCGCCCCGATCTGCCTCTTAGCGGAAGACGTCGAGCGCCTGCAGGAAATCGGCGATCAGGTCATCCGGGTTTTCGATCCCGACCGACACCCGCATCAGCCCGAAGGTGATCCCCATCTTGAGGCGTTCGGCTTCCGGCACGCTGTGGTGGGAGGAGGTGACCGGGTGCGACAGGGTGGTATGGAAACCGCCTAAGGTCATGGCGTAATGGGCGATATCGAGTTTGCGCATGAACTCGTTGATTTTGGCCCGGTCGTCCGGCATGGCGAAACTGAGCATCGCCCCGTAACCGTTTTTGTAAATGCGCTTGGCGATTTCGTGCTGCGGGTGGCTTGCGAGACTGGGGTGGTTTACCTTGAGGACGGCGGGGTGGGCTTCCAGGGCGTGAGCGAGCTTCGCCGCGTTATCCATCTGCTTATTCACCCGCAGCTCCATGGTCCGCATCCCCCGCTGGCAGAGCCAGGCCGAGAACGGGTCCGCCGTGGCCCCCAGCAGCATCTGCAGCTGGTAGATCTTCCGCCACAGCGGCTCGGCGGCGGTAATCGAACCGGCGATGACGTCGGAGTGGCCGTTCGCGAACTTGGTCAGGCTGTTGATGGACACATCCGCGCCAAGCTCCAGCGGCCGGATCGCAATCGGGGAAGTGAAGGTGTTATCCACCACCAGGGTGGCCCCGTGACGGTGGGCCAAACCGGCGAGCGCTTCGACATCCACCACCGTAATCACCGGGTTCGAAATCGTCTCGGTGTACAGCATTCGGGTGTTGGGACGGATGCCCTGCTCAACTGCTGCGAGATCGGTGAAGTCGACGTAATCGGCGGTAATCCCGTACCGGGGCAGGACCTGACTGAACAACTCCAGGCTTTCGCCGTACAGGGAGCTATTGGCGAGGATGTGGTCCCCCTGCGCCAGCAAGGCCAGCACCGTGGGCGAGATGGCCCCCATGCCGGAAGAGAAGATGAGCGAATCTTCGCCCCCTTCGAGGTAGGTGACCAGCTCGGCCAGGGTGTTGCGGTTGGGGTTCCGGGTCCGGATATAGGTGTAGCCCCGCACGGCGTACAATGATTCGACTTCATCCAGGTCTTCGGGTGAAAAGGCCGTGGTCAGATAAATCGGCGGCACTTCCGGCGTCACCAGTTTGCCCTTGATTTTGGCGCCCTTGTACAGGATTTCCGTCTCCCGGCTGAACTCTTTTTCGTGGTCTTTCATCCTTTTCCCTCCCTGTAAAAATGGAAGCCGGCCGCCTGGGCCCTTCCATTATTTCTCACTGCCTTAATTGTACTTGATACCGCCCGATTGTCAACCCTTCGTTTTTCGCCATAACAAAAGAGCCGCAGAAGCGGCTCTTGTGTTGACCAACAGAGGTTCGGCTTAGTAGGACTGTCTTTTGCGGAAGCAGTCGCTGCAGTACACCGGTTTGTCGCCGGTCGGCTTGAACGGGACCATGGTGTCCACGCCGCACTCGGAGCAAACGGCCGGGTGCATTTCGCGGGGCTGACGGCTGCCGCTGCCGCCGCGGTTCATGCCGCCGCCGGTGGCTGCCTTGCGGGCGGCCCGGCAACTGGGGCAACGACCGGGCTCGTTCTGGAAGCCCTTCTCAGCGTAGAATTCCTGCTCCGCAGCGGAGAAAACGAATTCGGCGCCGCAGTCACGGCAGGTCAGGGTCTTGTCTTGCATCATGGATATCATCCTCCTCGATATTTTTTGCCCGAGCGGCCTTAGGATTATTCTGCGGAGTTTTGCCCTTCTCGGGTTACGAGCAGGATTCACGCATTTAATTCGCTAGCCGGTACAAAGGCTGGTTATATTATACACCAATTCCAAGCGCAATGCAAACTTAACTGATATTTAATGTAAAATTTGTTTCTTTTTTTCGATAATCCTGGGCGGTAAGGGCCGCTCCGACCTCCTGCACCACCGAAAGGACATCGCTGAACACCTCGTAGAACACTACAATCACATCGCCGGGCTGGGAATGCTCCATCGCGTGGCGCAAAGCGTCTTTTTCCGGCAGAATCACTTCCACCTCGGAGGGCGGCATCCCGCCCGATAATACCCCTTCGAGCATCAGACGGGCAATCTCTCCGGGCTCCCGTCCCCGCCGGTCACCATCTTCCTTGATGATGATATGGTCAAAGCCTTTCGCGGCAATCGCTCCGCTGGTGCGCAGATAATCGTCGTCCCGGTCGCCGGGGATGGTGATGACCCCTACCCGCCGCGCCGCGCCCATCTGAGCGATGGTGCGGAGCACCTTGGCGTAGCCGTCGTGGTTGTGGCCATAGTCGATGATCACCCGGAAGTCCAGGATGTCAAAGATGTTCATCCGGCCGGGGTTGACCGCGACGCTCGAGGTAAACCCGCTGAGCGCGGTCCGGATGGTATCCAGTTCAATTCCCAGGCCCGTGGCCGCCGCCACCGCTGCGAGCGCATTTTGGACGTTGTGGGCGGCGATCCCGCCGTGGGTGGCCGGGATTTCCCGGGTATGCAGCACACCCGATTCCTGGGTCTCGCCTTGTGCCAGTACGATTAAGCCGTCGCGGACAAACACCCCGGTGCCGCCCTGGGATAAGTGCCGGCGGATAACCAGACTGCTTTCCTCCAGGCTGAAATAAATGATGTGGCTCCGTACCCGCCGAGCGAGATCCGTGCAGTACGGGTCATCGGCGTTTAAGACCGCGTAACCGTCCCGCCGCACCGTCTCCACCACCAGCGCCTTGGCGTCCGCGAGGTCATCCAGGGTCTCCACTCCGTCTAAGCCCAGGTGGTCGTTGGTGATGTTGGTGATGATACCGACGTCACTCCAGTCGTAGGCCAGGCCCTGCCGGATGATGCCACCGCGGGCGGTCTCCAGGACGGCCGCCTCCACGCTGGGGTCGGTCAGCACCAGGCGCGCGCTGGCCGGCCCGGTGGTATCGCCCTTGCGCACCAGGACCCCGTCGATATATACCCCATCGGTGGTGGTCATCCCTACCCGGAGGCCCTGCGCCTGCAGTATCGCGGCGATCATCCGGGTGGTGGTCGTTTTGCCGTTGGTGCCGGTAATGGCGACCAGAGGAATCCTGGCCCTGGCCGGCGGGGGGAATAAGCCATCGATAATGGCCGCGGCCACCTCCCTGGGTTGTCCGGCCGAAGGGTAGTGGTGCATCCGGATGCCGGGGGCGGCGTTTACCTCGATTACCGCGCCGTGGCCGCCCAGTACCGGCCGGGCGATGTCTTCGGCCACCAGATCAATCCCGGCGATATCCAGGCCGATGGCCGCCGCGACCCGTAGGGCCAGGGCGGCGTTATCCGGGTGGAGCCGGTCGGTAACATCGATGGCGATGCCACCGGTGCTTAGGTTGGCGTTTTCCCGCAAAAAGACCTGCTGCCCGGCCGCCGGGATGGTATCCACGTTCAAGCCTTGCCGGGCCAGGTGCATCAGGACCACCGCGTCCACGGCGATCCGGGTGAGCGGGCGGGCGTGCCCCTCGCCCCGCTGGGGGTTGCTGTTTTCACGCTCGACCAGCTGCCGGATGGTACTTTGCCCGTCGCCGGTAATGAAGGCCGGGAGCCTTTCGGCCGCAGCCTCAACCTTACCGTTGACGACGATGATCCGATAATGCTTACCATCGATATATTTTTCAATGATTACCTGATCGCTGTAATGGGTCGCGAGGCGAAAGGCCGCCTTGACTTCCCGGGCCGAGCGGAGGTTTAGGGTGACTCCCTTGCCCTGGTTCCCGTTGTGCGGCTTGACGACCACCGGGTACCCCAGCGCCGCCGCCACCGCCGCCGCTTCTTCCGGGGTGGCCACCGCCCCGCCCGCGGGGACCGGCACCCCGGCCAGTTCCAACACTTCCTTGGTCAGGATCTTGTCGCAGGCGATATCGGCGGCGATACAGCCGGTGTTAGCCGTCGTGGTGGCCTGGATCCGTTTTTGGTTGGCCCCGTACCCCAGCTGCACCAGGCTCCCGGCACCGATGCGCAGCACCGGGATCTGGCGCGCTTTGGCCGCCTGGACCAGGGCCGCAGTGCTGGGTCCGAGTTCGGTGCGGTCAATAATCGTCCGGATCTCCCGGATAATCGGTTCGATCGAAACCGCTTCACCCCGGAGCAGCTTACTGACGATTTCCACCGCGTACCGGCCGGCCGCGAGGCCGCCCTCTTTCGCCCGGCAGCCAAACACAATATCGTACACCCCGGCCTCCACCTGGCGCCGCGTCTTCCCAAACGCCACCGCAGTGCCGGCCAGGCACTGCAGTTCAATGGCCATGTGCTCCAGGACATGGCTGAAAAAGGTGCCTTCCCGCAGCCGCCGGACAAAACCGCCCGGTTCCCCGTAAGAACACCCGTGTCCCGCAAGGCTGGGCAGCAGCCCCAGCAGCCGGTCATTGAACCCGGGGTAGTCCGCCGTCTCCCGGCCGCAGAGCTCCTCCAAATCCACCTGCATCCGTATCACCGGTTGAAAGCTGTAGATGTTGCGCCCGGTGAAAGCCCGGATGTCCCGAATCTTCATCCTTAAGCCTCCTTAAGTCTCCTGCCGATTAGGCTTATTCTTGCCGGATTGGGAAAAAATATGCTTACATGTATATTTTCCCATCCGGCTAATCGCCCTTCGTCTCCGGCAGGATTGGCACGCGCCTGGCCAGATCAAAACCAAACCCGGCCGGCAGGATATGCAGGGTGGTATCGGTCAGCGCCAGCACCTCCTGGTGCGATAGTTCCGACACATTGGTGTAGGTGCTGCTGGCCGCATCCACTACGGTGACCATGCTGCTCCCAATCACTTCAAACTTCGCGTCGGGGCGGACGACCACGGCGGTGTTTTCGTCGATGCCGATGCCCAGAATGTACGGGTTGTGGGCCACCGCGCTCAGCAGACGCCCGAGGCGCCCCCGCTGGGCAAAATGCTGGTCGATGACGATTTCCTCCACGAGGCCCATCCCCGGCGCCATCAGCAGGCTGTCGCGTTTGGGCGAAGCCTCGCTGTCGCCTTCGACGATCATCGTCCCGCTCATCGCCGGCGCTGGTGCCGGCGAGCACCGCCCCGGCCGTAAATGCCTCCTGCAGGGCCCGGTACAGCCCCGTGCCCCCCAGGATGCTGGTGATGCGCAGCTGGTCGCCCCCGGTGAAGAAAACCCCGGTAGCCGCCGCCACCACCCGGGCATAAGCCGGCCGGTTGGCGTCGCGGCGGCTGTCCACATTGACCACCTCAGTCCGCTCCGCCCCCAGGCGCCGGAATACCCGGGTATACTCCGCGCCGGCGTCGGCCCCGGCGGTGGTCGCCGTGGTCATGATGACGATTTTGGCCTCCGCTCCCCCGGCTAAATGGACAAAACGCCGGAGGATGACGCATTCACCCTCCCGGTCTTCCGCTCCGCCGATAATCACCAGCGTGCCACGGACCTTGTTTCCCATCGTATGGCGCCTCCTTTGGGTAAAACCGGTCTATCCGGTATTTTCCGCCCCGAACCGCGCCGCTATGCATCCGCCGGCGAGGATATGCGCCACAACAAAAAGACCGACCGGCACCGCCTGCCTCACGCTTCTGCATTCCCCTTTCCAGATCATTGCGAGCTGACACGCATTCACGTCGGTGCGGCAATCTGGCAAACACCGTACCTTTTGTGTCGCCCGAAGAACCGGCAACGGGGAGACATACCTTCCTATACATTAATAAAACCGGCCGGGGTACTCCCCGGCCGGCCGTGGTCGATCTTGCCCAATCAGAGCGTAATCTCCAGCAGATCCAAAACATTGCCGATGCGGTTGGCGAGGGTGACCTGGTCCGAGCCGGCAAAGAGCAGTCCCACCGCCCGCCGCTGCTCATTGACGATCAGGGAGCCGCTGTCGCCCCCCTGGGACATATTCCCCAGCAGAATCTGGTCGCTGAACAGGGCCGCATCCCCCCTATCCAGTTCCACTTTGACCGTCACATCCAGAGTCCGGACAACGCTTTCAGTCAGCCCCGTGGTCCGGCCGCTTTTAAACACCCGCATCCCGATTTCCGGTGCAACGATACCGGCAATCTCGCCGATTTCCAGCACTGACGGCTGGATCAGGTCATCCGCCAGGGGCCGTGCCACCGCCGCATCGATTAAGTTCGGGGTGGAGTTCTTGCGGAAAACCTGGACGCCGTAACTGGGGAAGGCGGCGCCAAACAGCCGGTTGAGGGCGCTCTCTACCCGGCGGGCAATCGGGCAGGTGGGCGCCGCCGTAGCCCGCTGCAGGGGGATAAACCGCTCCAGGCGGGCGATCACATCGCTGCTGCTCCCGTTGTCGTAGCTGCCCGGCTGCAAGACGGCATCCCCGGCTTTGGCCCGCCCGTCCTGGCCGGAGGTAGCGTTCGCGAGTACATGGTTGTTCGATAGAATCAGCCGGGCGCCGGTCTTCCGGTCCCGGACCACCGCCCCGAAGGTACCGGCCGTAATCAGGTAGTGGCCGATACTCACCCCCGGCGGCGCCGGCCGGTACTTGCCCAGGCGGGCGGCCAGCAGCCGGAGGTCGCCCACCTCGATGACATCGGTCCTCACCCGGTCCAGTGTTTTCGGCACCAGCTGCGAGACGCGGATTTCTTTCTCGGCCTTCTTCCGCGTGACCAGGATAACCGCCGCCGGCTCGTCGGTCGCCTGGCCGCCGATATCCTTAAATCCCCGTCCCACCCCGACGACATTATCTAAACCCATAATCTCCCGGTTGTAGCGCTTTAGCGCTTTCTTCACCTTTTCCATGGTCTGCCGCCTTCTTTCTTCCAGAGATATCTAATGTATAGATATTCCGGGCGGCAAACAGGGGTGTGTAGTACGCATGAATCAAAAAAGCCGCCGGTACCGGCAGCTTTCTGAAATCATTCTATGGTTATCCGGCGGCGGTTACTTCCCCGCCACCACTCTGATTTCGCCGCTGTGCTGGCAGACGACCAGTTCCACGGCTTCGGTCAGCAGATCTGTATAACTGAAGGAGACCCGGCGCGGACAATCTGTAGACTCGTCCAACACGACGACAAAAATATGCGGATACGTCCGTTCCAGAACGCCTTCTTTTTCTACGGTCCGTTTCCGGCCTTTATTGGCTTTGACCTTAATTTTTTCGCCCACCAGCGCGTCCAAATCCCGCTTCAGCCCAGCCAGAACACTTTTTGCTGCCATACCATCGCATCCTTTCCCAATATGACAGCTAAAGTATAACATAATTCGCTAATACTGTCAAGGTAAAACAATAATTTTACCAGAGAGCAGGGAAGATTGTCAAGAACTATATTTTTACTTTTTACGCTTTCCGCCGCATCTATCTGGCGCAGCTCCCGCTTTACCTCACTTAACGCCATTTTGGCAATAGTATATACCCCTTCCTGGCCAGGGCCACCGGTTATTTGGTGTATTTGTCCGCCACTTTGGAGGCTCCGTAGGAATCCGGCTTGATGCGGGGAGAAAAACCGCTGCCCGCCACCATGCCGATCACTTCCCGGATCAGGTCGCGGGTGCGCCCGGCCTGGCCGACATCTAAGTGAATTTCCACATTCAGGTGGTCAAACCGCTCGTCTAAGCCGGTGACCGCCAGTTTGTTCGCGATCTGGCTCGCGATATCCAGACTGAGGGATGTTTCGTAAAAGATCTTCTGCCGCAGGCTGTGCATCTTCGGCAGCTTTTGCCGGTGGTAAAAATAGCGGGCGCCTTTGCCCACCCGGTGGATGATGATGGCCGTGACGAAGCTGACATCCTCCTCCCGGATCTGGGAGTCGCTGCC
>CAZHIT010000080.1:0-10214 GCA_964533125.1 uncultured Candidatus Sumerlaeota bacterium | reverse complement strand
CGCTTGCAGGGGCGCAAGCCAGCCTGTTCAGCGGCGGCAGGCGAAGCGTAATAGCTCACGTTTGACTCCCGCGGGCTGTTGGCCGGACAGGACGGCCGGCAATAAATCCCTGTCGACCGCACCCCGATATAGAATAATCCGTCGTAATAACGGTCTTTAGCCAGCCTCGCTGCCTGCATCACCGACACGGGCGGCAACCCTGCCTGTCCTTCCCCCATCATCACCCATCTCCCCCCAGCAAATGTAATCATCGTCGCATCCTGCTATCCTGCTGTGCATTTATCCGGCACGGACGAAGCACCCCAGCCGGCTTCACCGTCCAAAACGGCCGACTGGCTTGCCTCCCGGACCGAAATGTTTTATCATAAGGTAGAAGCCAGCCGCAACAGACGCCCGGAACTTTCCGGCCATAGGCGCCGACGAAGCAAGTAGCTGCAAACCATTGCCCGGCCGCCCTCGCCGCCAAAACCAACAGCCAGGCGGGCGGCCGGAGAAAGAAGGTGATTGCATGGACACGGTCAATCCCGCGCCTGAAGAGCGCCAAAACCAGCGCGCCACCCGCGAACGCCGGCGGCAAAACAACCTCCTGCTCGGCTTTTTAGCCTTCCTCCTGACTATCGGGGCCTGGGGCGGGGCCGCTTACTATTCCTTTGTCTACGCCAGGGACTATCTCGAAGAGACCATCAGCAATGTCCGGCAGGAAAACGCCGTAAACCTGCAGGAACTCACTGCCAGTATCAGCCAACTGACCAACGAAATCAACGAACTGCGGGAAAACATCGAAGATACCGACTCGGCGGTCTCCAAGTCCACCTCCGTCCAGAAGCGCATCGACGATAAACTGGAGGCGCTCGACCGCCAACTGCAGGAGCTGGAAGAAAGTCTCGCGATCCTCCGGGAGGCCCCCAATGTCCAGCCATAACGGTTGGCTCGTCCGCTTAAACCTGTTTTTCTTCTTCCTTGCCATCCCGGTGGTCGCCCTCTTTGCCGCTGCGTCCTCCTTCCCCCTGGCCAGCCGCAGCCTCGTCGTCCCGGTGGAACAGATGCAGGCCGCCGTTAGTGACCTGGCCGACAGCATCCACTCCCTGGAAGAAGAAGCCATCGACCTAGGCTACCTGGTCGAACGCCAGCGCGAGGATTTCCGGCGCCAAGACGCGGCTATCGGCGACCTGACCGAGCGGAGCGGCGACTCCAAAACCCTCTCCGACGACATCTACGAGCAAAAAATCCTGGCCATGCTCGGACCGGCGGTCGCCACCCACCGCACCGACCGTACCGAAATCAAAATCTTCCAGTTGGCCGAACTCGGCTACCGGGGGTACATCGCCAAAGTCAAGCTGTTTGACCCGCAGGCCTTCAAGGTAGTCCTGGCCCAGGACAATCTCGGCAAAACCGAAACCACTTCCGCCGCTGCGGCGCGGACCGGCGCCATCTTCGCGATCAACGGCGGCGGCTTCTTCTACGAACAGCGCGACGGCCAAAGCTACGCCCGCCTCATCGGCAACACCGTCATCGACGGCCACCTGGTCGAGCCCTTTAACGGCTACCCCGGCGACCTCTTCTTTGCCGGCATCAACCGCGCCGGCCAGGTCATCGGCGCCGTCCCCCAAAGCGAAGCCGACATCCGCGCACTTAACCCTTACCAGGGTGTCAGTTTCATCCCGGTCCTGCTGCGCGACAGTCAAAAGCTCACCATCCCCGACGACTGGAAGAAAACCAAGCAGCCCCGGACCATCATCGGCAAGTATGCCAACGACGACCTCATCCTCATCGTCATCGACGGCCGCCAGGGCGACTGGAGCATCGGCGTCACCTTAGAACTCCTCCAGGACAAACTCCTCACCCTCGGCGTCAAGGAAGCCTACAACTTAGACGGCGGTGGCTCCAGCGCCATGTACTTCAATGGCCGCATCCTCAACCGTCCTTCCGACGGCCACGAGCGGCCGGTGCCGAACAATATCGTCATCCTGCCCTGAACGAGCGCCCAATCTAAAACAATACCCTGACCTGGAGCCTCACCATCAGCAATCGCCGCCTGAACTGAGCCTAACCATAGGCAACCACCACACTTAGAGCCTCACCCTAAGGCAATCCCCCGCAAGACCTGGATCCAGGCCTGGAGCCTCACTTAAGGCACTCCCTCGCCTGCCTCAGTGCCTCACCCAAGACACTCCCCAAACCCTCACCCCATGCCGGTTTATCAACTCGCCCTGGCCACGCCCTTCAGCTCGTCGGTGGCCATCAGGCTCACCTTGTAGATATGGTCGGCTATCCGCTCAAAATGAGTGAGAATATCGAGGAAAATGACCCCGGACTCCACCAAACAGACCCCGTCCTCCAGCCGCCGCAGGTGACTGCGCTCCAGGCTTTGGCACATCTCGTCCACCATGTCCTCCAGTTTGGCGTTCTCCTTGGCCAACTCTGGATTGTTTTCGCGCAGCGCCAGGATCAGACTATCCAGCATCCGCAGCACCAAATCCTCCAGGGCCTTCAGCTCACCCACCGCCTCCTTGCTAAACGGCAGGCCGCGCTCGTTCTTGTGCTGCACCAGTTCCAGCATTTCCATCGAGTGGTCGGCAATCCGCTCAATATTATTTATGCAATTGATCATCGCCGGCACCATCACCGACTCAGTCTCCGACAGCGGCTGCCGCGAGACCTCCACGATGTAGCCGGTAATATCCCGCTGCAACGCATTCACTTTTTCCTCATCGGCCTCAATCGCCGGGACCGCCCCGTTATCGGCGGTGAAGAAGGCCTCCATCACCTGGTTAATCATCCCGCGCGAAAGCCCCGCGCCCCGGATAATTTCCGCCAGGGTAGCCCTAAACGCCGCCACCGGGGTCCCCACCAGCAGCCGGTCTAGCTGCGTGCCCGGCTGTTCCTGTTTCTTCTCCCGGATCACCAGTTCCAGGAACCGGACGTAATGATTATTCAGAGGCAGAAATACCGCTGCGCTCAGCACATTAAACAGAGTGTGCGAGTTCGCAATCTGCGCCCCGATATCGCTCGTCGGCTGCAGATACACCGTGGTCTTGGCCACAAACTCAACGAACCAGGGCAGGATCACCGCAACGATGATCACCCCGATCAGGTTGTAGATGGTATGCGCCCAGGCGGTCCGCCGCGCCCCGATATTACCGGTCAGACTGGCCAGCTGCGCCGTGAAGCAGGTCCCGATATTGTCTCCCAGCATAATCGCCACGGCCGCCGTCAGGTTTAGCAGGCCCGCCTGCCCCAACACGATAACCAAGCCCACCGTCGCCGCGCTCGAATGCACCAGCGCCGTGGCCAGCGCTCCCAGGATAATGCCGACGATGGGGATTGACGCATAATTTAAGAAGAAATAGCGCATGGTCGGGTTCGAATTGATGAAGGGCACGCCGGAGTTCAATATCTTCAGACCCAGAAACATCATGCCAAAGCCCATCATCGCGCTGCCCAGGTCTTTAATCGTCTTGCGTTTGCTGAAGGCGGAGATGGCAAACCCGATACCGATCACTGGCAGGGCGTAGTCGGTCAGCTTAAAATGGAACGAAAAGGCCATTAACTGCGCCGTAATCGTCGTCCCGATGTTGGCGCCGTAGATAATCCCTACCGCCTGGGGCAGCTTCATCAGCCCGGCGTTCACAAAACCCACCGTCAGGAGCGTGATGGCCGTACTGCTCTGCACCAGGGCGGTCAGGAGAGTGCCGACCAAAAAGGCGCTCCACACCCGGCCGGTCAGCACGGTCAGGATCTTTTTCATCATGTCGCCGGAGGCGTTCTCCAGACCCTCGCCCATTTTGTCCACCCCGTACATCAGCAGGGCGGTACCGCCGATCAAGCCAAAAATCAATTCCTGCATAAGCTACCTCCTCAGCCATTCTGTGGCTCCGGTCATGCGTGCTGGTCTGCTGTAAGCCGGCAGCCAGCCGTTCTTTTCCCTGTCGGGCCATAATCGGATAATCCGCACAAACCCCCATATTAATTATAGCCGTCACTGCTCACTCAGGCAAGACTAAAGATTGCCAGGCGCGGCCAAGGCGGAACGACCATAATCGGGACCGGCCCTGTCATCCTCTCCGGATTCGCCCGGTTGGATCGCCCATTGTTCCTCGCAGGCCCTCAGACCCGCAGACACCATAGCCCCGCAGACCCACAGCATCGCAGCCCCGCAAACCCCGTAAGACCCGCAGCCCCGCAAACCCGTAAGACCCGCAGACCTGCAAACCCCGTAAGACCCGCAGCCCCGCAAACCCCGTAAGACCCGCAGACCTGCAAACCCCGTAAGACCCGCAGACCTGCAAACCCCGTAAGACCCGCAGTTCCCTCAGACCCGCTTCCCCGCACCCACAACAAAACCCCCGCCGCTCTCCCGCTTTGGGGGTTTAGTCCGCCAATTCAGCCAGCGCGAAGCTAATCCGTATGCCCAGCCGCCGCTATCCCCACTCCGGCGGTAAATCGCGCCGTACCGTGCAGTTCGTCCGTGGCCGCGAGGCAGATCTTGTACAAATGGTCGGCAATCCGCTCGTAGTGGTTGACCATATCGAGGAAAATCACCCCGGCGTCCACTTGGCAGCGCCCCTCTTCCAGACGCCTCAGATGGCTGCCGTTTAGGTGCTGGCAGTAGGCATCCACCTTATCCTCCAGGCGGGCCGTTTTCCGGGCCAGCTCAATATTGTTGTCGTGCATCGCCCGCAGTACCCCGCTAAACATCTCGCCGACCAGCTTATCCAGGGTATCAATCTCCGCCATCGCCTCCGGGCTAAACGCCAGGTGGTTGCTCACCTTGTGCTGCACCAGTTCCCGCATCTCCATCGCGTGGTCGCCAATGCGCTCCACGTTGTTGATGCTGTTGATCATCGCCGGCACCATCACCGATTCCCGGTCCGAAAGCGGCCGCTTGGAGATATCAACAATATATAAAGTGATGTCTTTTTGCAGTTGATTGACCGTCGATTCGGCGCTCTCCAGCGCGCTTAGCGGTTCCGGCGTATTCTCGCGGAACGCTTTCATCACCCGGTCGACCATGCCCTTCGCAATCTCCGTCCCGCGGATAATCTCTGCAAGCGACGCCCTGAACGCCGCCACCGGGCTCTCCAGCAGCAAGCGGTCCAGGCGGGCGACGGTATGCGGGGCCGCCTTACCCCTGATCACCCATTCCAGGAAGCGGATATAGTAGCGGGTCATGGGTAAAAACAATATCGCATTGCAGGAATTAAACAAGGTATGGGAGTTCGCAATCTGGGCACCGATATCCCCCGTCGGATTAATCAGTCCGGTCACCAGAACCACCAGACGGACAAACCAGGGAAACGCCAGCATCACCAGGATAACCCCGAAGGTGTTGTACAAAGTATGGGCCCAGGCGGTCCGCCGGGCATTGATGGTTCCTGTCAAGCTGGCCATCTGGGCGGTAAGGGTCGTACCGATGTTGTCGCCCAGGATGATGGTCAGCGCCGCCGGCAGGTCCAGCAGGCCTGCCCGGCCCAAAACGATCGAGAGCCCGACCGTGGCCGCGCTCGAGTGAACCAGCGCCGTCACCGTCATTCCCAGCAGCACCCCAACCAGGGGGATCGAGGCATAATTTAAGAAGAAATAGCGCAGCGTCGGATTGGCATTAATAATCGGCACTCCGGCGTTGAGTGTTTTAAGCCCTAAAAACATCAGGCCAAAACCCATTACCGAACTGCCGACTTCTTTGAGTGACTTGCGCCTGGCAAAAGTTTCGATGGCAAAACCGATGGCAATAACCGGCAGCGCATAATCGGTTAGCTTAAAATGAAAGCTAAACGACATCAGCTGCGCGGTGATGGTCGTCCCGATATTGGCGCCGACGATAATCCCCACCGCCTGGGGCAGTTGCATCAATCCGGCGTTCACAAACCCAACCGTCAGCAGCGTAATCGCCGTACTGCTCTGTACCAGGGCGGTCAGGAAAGTACCCACCAAAAAGGCGCTCCATATCCGGCCGGTCAGCACGGTCAGAATCTTCTTCATCATGTCGCCGGAAGCATTCTCCAGCCCCTTGCCCATCTTGTCCACCCCGAACATCAGCAGGGCGGTGCCACCGAACAAACCGAAAACCAGCTCTTGCATACTTTACCTCCTTGGGCAAAACTCGGTGCCAGGCGGCTGGCCGCAGCCGGACAGCCCGGACGTGCGTAAAACCCTGCCGTCGCCGGCCCCGGGGATATCTCCCGGCGGTTGGGGAAAGCTGGCAAGAATACCTTCCTTACTCATTATAGCTTTAATTAGCCGGGCAGGCAAGACTAATATCTGGCAAAGGACCGGACAACCAGAAGATACACCCAGGTCCGGCCGCAAACCAAAGCAACCGGCTCCTGCCGTATTTCGGCATAGCCTTCGGCCCCAAAAAAAACGGCCTGCAGCAGCAGGCCGGTCTCTCTGCCAGATTCTATCCGGGCAGTGCGGTTTTCGTTTGTCTGGCTTTGCGAGACTGCACAACATAGGCCCCGAGCAGCAGTACCGCCCCGATGATGTCCGTCTGCAAGCCGGGCGTAACCAGCAGCACCCCGCCGGCACAGAGCATCACCCGCTCCAGCGCTGAGAGGTGGGTCAGGAAATACCCGCACACCCCGGCGCCGACGCCGATAATCCCCACGACCGACGAGATCATAATCCACACGATCTCGCCGGCGGTAACATCGATCATCAGCATCGAGGGATTGTAGACGAAAACATAGGGCACCAAAAAAGCGGCGATGGCCAGTTTGGTCGCCTCCACCCCCGTCCGGAACGGGTTCGCCTTGGCGATGCCGGCACCTACGAAAGCGGCCAGCGCCACCGGCGGGGTGATGTCGGCGATAATGCCAAAGTAGAAGGTGAACATATGCGCCGCCAGCACCGGCACGCCCAGCATAATCAGCGCCGGGGCGGCAATGGTGGAGGTAATCACGTAGTTCGCGGTGGTCGGCACGCCCATCCCCAGAATCAGGGAAGTCACCATGGTAAATACCAGCGTCAGGAACATATTACCGTGTGCCAGGTCCACCAGACTCGATCCCAGTTTCAGACCCAGGCCGGTCTGAGTCACCACCCCGACGATCACCCCGGCGCAGGCCGTTGCCGCCACGACCCCGAGCGCGCCCCTTGCCCCCGCCTCCAGACCGCGCACAATATCCATAAAGCTCAGTCGGGTGTTCTTGCGCAGCATGGCGCTCACTACCGAAAGAATGATCCCGTAGTAAGCCGCCTTCATGGGGGTGTAGCCTTCAACCAGCAGGTAGATAATCGTGACCAGCGGGATGAGCAGGTGACCTTTCTCCAGCATCACGGAGCGCAGCCGGGGCAGTTCTTCCCGTTTAAGGCCGCGCAGCCCCTGCCGCTTCGCCTCAAAATGCACCTGGGTCCAAACCCCGAAATAGTAGAGGATAGCCGGGATGACCGCCGCCAGCACAATGCGCAGGTAAGGCTCACCGATAAACTCGGCCATCAGGAAAGCGGCTGCACCCATAATCGGGGGCATCAACTGCCCGCCGGTGGAGGCCGTCGCCTCTACCGCCCCGGCAAACTCCGGCCGGTACCCCAATTTCTTCATCATCGGGATGGTAAAGCTGCCGGAACCGGCAACATTGGCCACCGAACTGCCGGACACCGTCCCCTCCAGGGCCGAAGCCAGCACCGCCACCTTGGCCGGGCCGCCCGCCGCCCAGCCGGCGACGGCGTTGGAGAGGTCAATGAACAGCTGCCCCAGCCCGGTCCGCTCCAAAAACGCGCCGAAGAGGATGAACAGGAAAATGAACTGCGACGACACCCCCAGCGGAATGCCGAAAATCCCCTCAGTGGTAAAGAACTGGTGCTGCACCAACGAATCCAGGGCCACCCCCCGGTGGGAAAGCGTCCCCGGTACTAACCGGCCGATCAGAGCGTAGACGATGAAGCCCCCAGCCACAATGACCATCGGCAGCCCCACCACCCGCCGGGCCGCCTCCAAAATCAGCGCTATCCCTACCAACCCGACAACGAAATCGATGTCCGTCACCAAGCCCCCCCGCAGCACCAGGGACTGGTAGTTGACTACGATGTACATTGGCACCGCCGCGCCCGCTATCGACAGCAAAAAATCCACCGGATGGATGCGGTCCCGCGGCCAACTGCTCCGGGTCGGGTAGAGTAAAAATACCAGGCACAGGGCAAAGGCCAAATGGATCGACCTTTGTAGCATCGCATCCAGCGTCCCATAGGCGGCGGTGTACAACTGGAAACCGGAAAAGGTGATGCAGATGGCTCCAATCACCCGGGCCATAAACCCAGATACCGTGCGGTAGTTCGACTCCCGGTCCACCTGCTTTAGAATTGCTTCGCTGTCCTTCGCGGCTTGCTCCATCTCTTTGTCGAGCATCAGATCACTCCCCAACTTCAGTCCCATCGCGACGCCATACCAGGCGCCGCCGCTGCCCGGCCTGCAGAGTCAGCGCCCCGCCCGGTCCGGTAAACTCCAGGAGCGGGTAGTTTTTCTCACCCACCCGGATGCTGTGCTGCGGTATATCCGAAACCAAAAGCGAAAGGGTTTGGCTGGTTCGGCTTAGACCCGTCAACCGGAACTGCCCCCCGCTCGCCGAGAACTCTCCCCCCTCGTCCGTATACGGCATCCCCACCCCCAGGGACGAAAAGCGCGTTTCGGTCAGCATTAGGTTTTGGTCCGCGTCGACCGTATACACCTCGTCCACCGGGGTCAGGTGCACCGAATGGATATAGGTCAGGGTGAAGGTCTGCTCCGGCAGCCCAATCGTCCCCCGGCGCTGGTGTTCCCGGTCGGTCACTATCAGCACCGTCTCCGTCCGCACCTCCAGGAACACCGCCGCCGCAATTATTACCAGCAGGCCTATGACCACCATCACATTACGCTTCATAAAATCTGAGCATTGGATTTCTCCAATGCTCAGCCTCCGTTCCACTCAGGGCTGTATCGGATGGTCCGGCTTATTTACCGAAGAAACCCGCCGCGCCGGCGTGCAGTTCGACCGGCATACCGTCCTTGGCCCCTTCTTTGGTAATCATCGCTCCGACCTTATGCGCTGCCTTGATTCTTTCCTGCCCGGCGTCTGAGTACAGAGCTTCCACCAGTTGCTTCGCGGTGGCGTCGCTCATAGTCGAGCTGACCGCCAGCATAGCTTTAACAGCTACGGTGTTCACATCGACATCCACGCCGGGATAGGTGCCAGAGGCGATTACCACCTTGGTGTAGAAGGGGTAGGCAGCGATCAGGGGATCAGCCACCGCCGCTTCGATGGGAACAATCACGACCGAGTGCTGCGCGGCGATATCCTGGACCGCGGCAGTGGGATGACCAGCCGTCAGGAAAGCGGCGTCGATGTTGCCGTCCTTTAAGCTGTTGGCCGCATCGGCGAAGTTCAGGTATTGGGGATTGATGTCGGCGTAGGTAATCCCCGCCGCCGCTAAAATCTGGCGGGCATTGGCCTCGGTCCCGCTGCCCACGGCTCCCACGGCCACTTTCTTACCCTTCAAATCCGCAATCTTGGTGATCTTCTTGTCCACCTTGGTCACGACCTGGATGGTCTCCGGGTACAGAGTAGCCAGTCCCCGAATATCGGCGTAGGCGTTGTCCTTAAACATTTCTTCGCCCTTGGCCGCATAATACACGATGTCGTTCTGCACGAAAATAATATCCGCCTTGGCTTCTTTCAGCAGGTTCACATTGGCGACCGAGGCGCCGGTGCTCTGGGCCGTAGCGTTCATACCGGTAATGGCCTTGTTCCAGATCTCGGCCATGGCGCCACCCAGCGGATAGTATGTACCAGCCGTGCCGCCCGTCGCGACGTTCAGGTAAATCGTCTGTGGCTGTTGACTGCAGCCAACCAGCAGGGCCATAACCAGGACCAGAACACCCAAAATCATGGCAAGCTTCGTTCTCTTCACTTACTCTCCTCCTCATTACTTATCTAAAGCACTCTCTCTATTTCTCCAGCCGATCCGAAATTCCTGCTTTGTATACAAAAAATACTTGTATACTAATATACAATTTTCGACATCGCCCGACAATGCCTCCCCGCATTCCTCCGGTGAACTAGAACAAAAGCTTCTCCATGATCATAACGTCGATCCATTGCCCGTCCAGCTTGCCCTGTTTTTCGTAGGTGCCCACTTCCCGAAACCCCATCCGCCGGTACAGTCCCTGCCCCAGCCGATTGAACCCAAAGGTACTAAGGACCAGTTTATGGAATCCCCGCTCCCGGGCAGCCTGCTCC
>CAZHIT010000079.1:0-10290 GCA_964533125.1 uncultured Candidatus Sumerlaeota bacterium | reverse complement strand
GCCAGAACGTTGTTGACCTGGTTGGGGTAGTCCGAGCGGCCGGTCCCGACCACCGCCGCCCCGCCGGCTTTGGCCTCGTCCGGCCAGATCTCCGGGACCGGGTTGGCCATAGCCAGAACGATCGCCCCCGGCGCCATGCGGGAGACATCGGCCGCAGTGAGAAGATTGGGGGCTGAAACGCCGATAAAGACGTCTTTCCCGGCGATGACCTGCGCTATGCTGCCCTGCTGCCGTTCACAGTTCGTGATTTCGGCGAGCGCTGCCTTGGCCGGGTTTAAGCCGGGCGCACCCGCACAGATTGCCCCGTTCCGGTCGCAGACGACCACATCCCCGGCCCCGGCCTGGAGGAGCAGGCGGGCGACCGCGGTGCCGGCGGCCCCGCTGCCGCTGATGAGGACCTTAATATCGGCTATGGATTTATTGACAACTTTGAGGGCGTTCAGCATGGCCGCCAGGACCACGATGGCGGTGCCGTGCTGGTCATCGTGGAACACCGGGATAGATAGTTCCTCCCGCAGGCGTTCTTCGATGGCAAAGCACCGGGGCGCGGCGATGTCTTCAAGGTTAATCCCGCCAAAAACCGGCTCCATCAACTTGACCGCATTTACGATTTCGTCCACATCCTTGGTCTTCAGGCAAACCGGAAAGGCATCCACCCCGCCGAACTCCTTAAACAACACAGACTTGCCTTCCATCACCGGCAGGGCGGCGGCCGGGCCGATATCCCCTAAGCCCAGCACCGCCGTACCATCTGTGACCACCGCGACCAGATTGCCCTTCGCGGTGTACTCGTAGACCTGGCCAGGGTCGGCCGCAATTTCTTTGCAGGGTTCGGCCACCCCGGGGGTATAGGCCAGGGACAGGTCCGCTGCTCCTTGCAGACGGACTTTGCTCACCACGGCAATTTTGCCCCGGTGGCAGCGGTGCATCATAAGCGCCTGCTCCCGCAATGTCATTCTCCCACTCACCTTTCGTGCCACTCTTCTGTGGTCAGCTATCTTTTGACCGGCAGGGACGGGCCGGGATCTAGGAGGCCACCTCGCCGATGTCCCGGAACCGGACCGTGCCGTTACCCAGCAATTCTTCCACTTCGGCCACCAGTTCCGGGCCTTCACCCACCCAATACTGCCGGTCGATGAGGATGACCCGCTCCCTTTGGGTGAAGTGCAGGTACACCGGCAGGTTCCCGGGGTGGGCCAGCAGGATATGCCGCAACTGGCCGAGGACGGCTTCGGCGTTGCCGGGGATATCGAGCTTGATGTTCACCCGCCGGGCCGAGAGGGGGATGATCTCTTCAGCCAGAATCTTGACTTCCTCGTCCTTGGCCGACAGCTTCCCGGTGACCAGCAGGATGCTGTCGTTTTGGATATCCTTACCGTACTTGGCGTAGACCTTCGGGAAGACGACGGTCTCCACGCTGCCCTCCAGGTCCTCCAAGGTATAAAAAGCCATCAGGTCGCCGTTGCGGGTCGCGATTTGCTTGCAGCCGGTAACCAGTCCCCCCAGACGGACGACGGTGCCGTCCTCGAGTTCGGATAGCACCGAGGTGGTATGGGAGGCAAAGATCTTCAGTTCCTTGCGGAAATATTGCAGCGGGTGGCCGCTGATGAAGAGCCCGAGCATTTCCTTTTCAAAGTTCAGCCTGGTGCTCTCCGGGAACTCGTCCATCACCGGGAGTTCATCCACGGCCGGGGTGAAGCCAACCGCGTCGCCGAGGAGCTCAAAGAACGATACCTGCCCCGACTGCCGGTCTTTGTTCGCCTGCTGGGATTCTTCGACCGTCTTATCCAGCACCGCCAGCAACTGGGAGCGGTACGCCCGCAGGGAGTCGAAAGCACCGCATTTGATCAGGCTTTCGAGGACCCGCTTGTTGACCTGCCGCAGGTCGACCTTGTCGCAAAAATCGCGCAGGCCGGAAAAATGCCCCAGCTTTTGCCGGGCATCAATAATCGCTTCCACCGCGCCGTGCCCGGCGTTTTTGACTGCCGCCAGACCAAAGCGGATTTTGCTGCCCACCACCGTAAAATTGTCTTCGCTTTCGTTCACGTCCGGGGGCATGATCTCAATACCCATGCGCCGGCATTCCTCGATGTAGGCCGCGACCTTGTCGGTGTTGCCCATGACGCTCGTCAGCAGTGCGGCCATGTACTCCACCGGGTAATGGGCCTTTAGATAGGCCGTGTGGTAGGTAACCACCGAGTAGGCGGCGGTATGCGATTTGTTAAAGCCGTAATCGGCAAACTGCATGATCAGGGTAAACAGGGCGTCCGCCACTTCCGCCTTCACGTCGTGGGCGACCGCGCCCCGGCGGAACGCCTCCCGCTGCGCCTCCAGCACATCGGCTTTTTTCTTGCTGATGGCCCGCCGCAGCAGGTCGGCCTGCCCCAGGGAGAAGCCGGCCAGCTCACTCACGATTTTCATGACCTGCTCCTGGTAGACGATTACCCCGTAGGTGTCTTTGAGAATCGGCTCCAGGCGCGGGTGCAGGTATTCGATTTGCCGGAGGCCGTGCTTGCGCTGGATGAAATCGTCGACCATGCCGCTGCCCAGAGGACCCGGCCGGTAGAGGGCGTTGATGGCAATAATATCTTCAAAGACGCTGGGCTTGAGGCGCCGGAGCAGGTCGCGCATCCCGCTGCTTTCCAACTGGAAGATGCCAATGGCTTGTCCGTCGCTCAGCATACTGTAGGTTGCGGCGTCATCAAAGGTCAGCTGCTCCAAGTCAATGGGGGGCCGGCCGGATTTGGCGATCAGTTCAAGCGTATCGTAGATTACGGTCAGGGTCCGCAGCCCCAGGAAGTCCATTTTCAGCAAGCCGATTTTCTCGAGGACGTCCATGGTGAACTGGGTGACGATGCTGCCGTCGTTGGTTTTCTGCAGCGGGACATACTCCATCAGCGGGTCCTGGGAGATTACCACGCCCGCTGCATGCATGGAAGCGTGCCGCGGCATCCCCTCCAGGGCCTTCGCGGTATCGATCAGGAGGCGGATATTGGCGTTATTCCGGTACAGGTCGGCCAGCTCCGGCACGCTTTCGAGCGCCCCGGCGAGCGTCGCGCCGATTTCGGCCGGCACCAGCTTTGCGATCCGATCCACTTCGGAGTAAGCCAGATCCAGGGCCCGGCCCACGTCCCGGATGGCCGCGCGCGCCGCCATGGTGCCGAAGGTGATGATTTGCGCGACCCGGTCGGTGCCGTAGTTTTTGACCACATAGTCGATGACCTCGCCCCGCCGTTCGAAGCAGAAGTCGACGTCGATATCGGGCATCGTCACCCGCTCCGGATTCAGGAACCGCTCAAACAACAGGTCGTAGGGCAGAGGGTTGATGTTGGTGATCCCGAGCACATAGGCCACCAGACTGCCGGCGGCCGAGCCCCGGCCCGGTCCGACCGGGATACCCTGGCTGCGGGCCTGGTTGATGAAATCCCAAACGATGAGGAAATAGCCGGGGTAACCCATCTTGATGATCACGCTGAGTTCGTGCTCCAGGCGCTCCATGATTTCCGGCGTCGGATTCGGAAAGCGCCCCGGCAGGAAGTCGGCGCAGAGCTTACGCAGGTAACTCGCGGCGTCGTAGCCGTCCGGGATTCGGTACCGCGGCAAATAGGTCTGATCAAAATCGAACTCGACGTTGCACCGCTCCGCGATGCGCACCGTATTGGCCAGCGCCTCCGGCTGTCCGGGAAAGAGCGCGGCCATCTCGGCTCCGGATTTTAAGTAAAATTCCTCAGTGGCAAAGCGCATCCGGTTGCTGTCGTTGACCGTCTTGCCCGTCTGGATGCAGAGCAGCACATCGTGCGCCCGGGCGTCGCTCTTGCGGATGTAGTGGGAGTCGTTCGTCGCCACCAGGGGGATGCCGGTTTCGCGGCTGAGAGCCACCAGGGCCGTATTGACCGTCGCCTGCTCGGGGATCCGGTGGTCCTGCAGTTCCAGGAAGAAATTATCCGCGCCAAAAAGGTCCCGAAACCGCAGAGCCACCGCTTTCGCCTTCTCGCCCCGCCCGGCCATAATCTCCTGGGGGATTTCTCCGCCCAGGCAGGCGCTGAGGCAGATGAGACCCTCGTGGTAACGCTCCAAAAGCTCCCAGTCCACCCGGGGTTTGTAGTAAAAGCCTTCGGTAAAGGCAAAAGAAACCAGTTTGAGGAGATTCTTGTAACCTGCCTGGTTTTCGGCCAGTAGCACCAGGTGGTAGGGAGAATCGTCCTGCTGGGCGGACCGGTCGTTTCGGGTCCGCTGGGCCATATACACCTCGCAGCCGATGACCGGCTTTAAGCCGGCCGCGCGGGCCAGGCGGTAGAAATGGACGACGCCGTACATCACCCCGTGGTCGGTGATCGCGAGCGCCGGCATCCCCAGGCGTTTAGCCTCGGCGACCAGTTCCTCCAAACGGGAGGCCCCATCCAAGAGGCTGTACTCGGTATGGGTATGCAGATGCACAAAAGGCACGGTTGCACTGCCCTCAGTATTGTAATGACCGTTCGCTTCCACCGTTTCACCTTCTTTAATGCTTACTGTCGGGCAACCCGACCTGTCTCTATTATCTCCACCCGGTGCCCCGGGTAACCCGCAGGCGGGTTCCCCCCCCCGGCGCAAGCCAGGACGCGTCACTTACTCGCTGACCTAATTTATTTCGGGAACCACCGCCGGAAATCCTGCCCCCAGCGCGACAATACCTGCATCCGACGCAAGCCGGGCCGGCAGCTCCTGCATCCCGTTTCGACGGCGCCATTATATACATTTTTCTTGTATAGCCCGCATAACCTTCCCTGGTATCAGGCAATTATTGCCGGCTGCGGGTGTATATTTATACATTTGCCAACTGCATACGCCAGAGTTTGGCGCTGGGCCAACGGCGTTCCGGCGGTTAGGAACCCAGGAAAAGCAAGCGGCCAAGCGTGCGAGCCGATCAGCCATAAACAACCCCCCGGCAATTATCATTCCCGGACCGTCCCTTGCCGGCCCTGCCTTTAGGATAACACAGACGCAAGGGTTCACACGGAAAAGAATCGGAGAAAAATCGGAAATTGCGAGACGAAGTATAGGCGGCGGTGCGGCAAAGACGCCCGGCGCCTTGTTTAAAACCATTCGACTATGGGACAATGGGTAAGGGATCGCCAGATTGCTTCGTCGCCGGCTCCTCGCAATAACGTGAACCGAACGATGACCGAATAAATGTAACACTTCAGCCCAACGGCTGCGGGTACGTTTATATGTGACCATCCATTTCTATACAGCAAAAAAGCTGCCTCGAATGAGACAGCCTGGTCGCTGCCCGCTGATTTAAGGCAGCTTGCTCTCGACAGAATGCATCTTTTTCTCCATCGTCGCTTCCCGGTCCCGCCGGTCGTCGATTTTGATTAAGGTCGAGACCCGCTGCACCCCGGCGCCAAAGGGCACCTCGTGCATCCGCCGGATCGCCTGCAACACCAGATCAAGGTCGCCCTCAAGGACCGTGGCCATGGGGGTTAGCTGCCATTTGATCCCTTCCATCCCCTCGAGGACCTTGTGGCAGTCCGCCACATACCGGCTGACGCTGGGACTGCCTGTACCAAGGGGGGTGATGCTCACCTGGACGATCGCCATCGTACCTGCCTCCTGTCCTTTTGCCGTATTGCTCTCTTGATCTATTCGCTCCCGCCGGCCAAACTCCTCTGCCCAAAGAAAAGCCGGGTACTACCCCGGCGGGAACAGGTGCTGATCAGGATCATAACAGGTGCATTAATTGGTCCTTAACAGGGCCTTAACAGGTTCTGATCAGGACCCGATCAGGGTCTGCAGACGCGGCAGCGCCCGCTCCGCCGCCTCCGCCCCCTTGCGGATGCAGTCCGGGATGGCCGCGAGATCGTTTAAGCCCACATCATAAATGCGCGGCTTAATCACCACATCGGCGTAGCGCTCGACCTTCAGGTCGGACAGCTCTTCGCCCATGATATCCACCGACTGGGTGAGGATTTCCACGATATCGTCGATGCGCTCCGTCTTCTGCCCGCTGAAGCCTAAGTCCACGGCGATCACCACGTCCGCCCCCATCGCCTTGAGGATGCCGGCCGGGACGCTTTCTTTAAGGCCGCCGTCCACGCACACCCGCCCGGCGATATCCTTCGGGGCAAAGACCCCCGGAATGGCCGAACTGGCCCGCACCGCTTCGCAAATCGCCGCTTCGGTCACATAGGCGGTCCGCTCCTGGGTTTGCTGGGGCAGGTTTGGGCGGGCGGCAAAAACCACCGCGTCACCGCTGTGGATATCGGTGGCCACCACCGCCAGCGGCAGAGTCACGTCGTCAAACGACCGTCCGCCCGAAAGCTCCCGCACCAGACGCTCCAGCTTATCGCCCCGGATAAACCCCAGCGGGGCCCGGAGGAGGGCGCCGATGGGAATGTGCAGGAAATCGCAGGCGACCGCCGCCGCCATCTTCAGCAGATCGACCAGGCTGAGGTCGTAATCAAATAGTTCGCTGCCGGTTACCCCCAGGAATACCTCTTCCAGCTGCGCCGCGCTGTAGCCGCAGGCGTACAGGCTGGCGACAATGCTCCCGGCGCTGGTGCCGGCTATGAGGTCTGGGCGGATGCCGTTTTGCTCCAGCACCCGCAGGACACCGATGTGGGCCGTACCCCGCAGGCCCCCGGAACCCAGAGCCAGCCCCAAGCGCGGCCTGGGGCGCGGCGCCGCCGCCACGGCCGGCGGCTTGGTCTGATATACTATCTTCACAGCTACTCCCCCCGTCATTTGGCCTACTGCACAGACTGGCAGTATTACTTTAGCTTATGAAGGGAGGGAGTAAGCCGTGATAGGATAGCTGGAGTTGGAGCCGGTTGGGCGGGGAGCTGCGATAGTTTAAGCGGTAGCATAGACTACTTCAGCGACAGGATATAGTATCGCCATAGATTGGCTTCAGCACCCGCCCGCTGACCTACTGGTGCAATAAAAAGGGGCTGAAGACTTTTCATCTCCAGCCGGTTTCTTATTCCGAAGCCGTCGTTAATCGACTTTCTGACGTCGGAGCCTGGTTACCGTATCGTCCAAAAATCCTGCAAGCACCGGTTTCTGATTCGGGAATGTAAGGGGATCGCAAAGCACAAATGGACGAAGACGGCTTATTCCGTGCCGCCACGCAATATCTCCAGATAATCTGAGTATGCAAATGTCCGGTTTCGGTTCGTGGCGTTGGTTTGGCTGAGGATACCTGCCAGGGAAAGCCGGCTGACAGCACCCGAAACGGTGTTGAAGGCCAGGTCAAGCGCTGCAGCCGTTTTTTGAATTTCTATAATAGGATTCGATTCCAGATAGGCAAATAAACGCATGGCTGTCTTTGCGCCGCGTCCCATGCCTTCAATAATCGCCACATTTTGGTCATGGAGGGCAGTCAGTTTATCAATAGTATTAATGGCATCCTCGGCCGATTCATAGATGGCGCGCAGGAAAAATTTTACCCACTGCTCGTAATTATCCTTACTGCGCACTTCGGTCATGCGATCATAGTATTCGATGCGGTTTTGTTTAAGAAAGTAGGAAATGTACAAAGCGGGCGTAGTCAGCACACCTTTTTCCATCAGGTATAACGTAATCAGCAGCCGTCCTATTCTCCCGTTACCGTCAAGGAATGGATGAATGCTCTCAAACTGATAGTGAATAAGCGCCGTGCGAATCAGAACATCCAGGCCGTCGTCCATATGGTAATACTTTTCAAGGGCTGATATGGCTTCTTGCATATCCTGCGCTGTGGGAGGGATATACCGGGCAGTCTTTAAGGTGCTGCCAGCGCCGCCGAGCCAGTTTTGCGATGTGCGAAACTCGCCAGGGTTTTTCTCCTGTCCTCTGACACCCTGCATCAAAATACCGTGCGTTTCCTTAATCAGTCGGCTGCACAGCGGCAATTCCCGCCGCCTCGCAATTGCATAATCGGTGGCTTTAATGTAATTGACCACATCCGCGACATCCCGGTTGGCGTTTTCATCCAACATGGGGTCAAGCACATCCTCTAGCGTCGCTTGTGTGCCTTCGATCTGCGAAGACATCAGCGCTTCTTTTCGCACATACATCGAAACAAAGAGGCTGACGTTGGGTATCCGCGTTGCCAGGCCTTCCAAAAGCGCAAGCTGCTTATTGGCTTTTACCAGCAGGCCGATGGTTTCGGCATCAAGCTCGACAGGCGGATTCGGTGGCAATGGTGCAGGCAAAAAGGATTGATAGGCAGCCTCGCCCGATAAATTCGTTTTATAAGATCCGGCTCTTCTATCCATAAACGCCCCTCTCTTGAACTTGAAGTATATTTGCTATTATACCCTTTTTATTTCAACTTGCCAACTAAAAATGAAATATAGAGGGACTGTTTTGATTGAAGTTGCGAAATCGCCATGTGTTTGGCATGTAAAACAATCCGGTTGTTTTCTTCAGCAACGTTCATCGGTGGCTCCAGCCAGGCCCTCAGCCTCTACCTCGAACCCGGCAATACCCACTGTCTGGACCGCTTCGATGCTTTAATCTCAGACATCGCCAGATTCGCTTTGGATAGTAATCACCCAAAGCGGTAAGCGGGGGTATTCTCACCTGCTGACCAATGTGACCGAGATGAGACCAGTGGAGTTGTTTCACTTCTACTATGAGCGGCAAACGATTGAGGCTTTCTTTAAGCTCTGCAAGAACACCTATGGGATAAGAACCTGCGGACAGCCAAGTTCGATGGCATCCATACCTTCCTTTGGTCGGTGTTCATAGCTCATAATCTGATAACTTGGTTGAAGGAATCTAAATTCCGGGGGACCCCATTGGCAAGAGTGGGAATCAGATACTTAATTGACAGGGTAGGGGCGGCCAAGGCTATCATCCGGAAAACCCGGGATGGATATGTTTTCTTAATATCGGATTTGAGCAAAATGGTCCGTATTCTGGTGGAGGCTCTCGGTTCGGTTATGGCTGAACAGTTGGAATCACCGTTTTTTACCTAATACAGCCTCTCTGTTTGTACAAAAGTTACGTATGTAATATTCGGGACTTTCGTGCAGAGTCTGTAAACCAGTAATATTTACACCGCAATCACAATGGTTGTCAGATGCTTCCTTGGCTTAAATGCGGTTGCTTAGGAAATTGTAAAGTGGTGTAATTGTATCGTAAAACCAGCTAAATTCAAAATTGTGGTAAAAGCTAAACGGCAGAACCAGTATCTGCCGTTTAATCATCGTGCCGTCGTTTTACAACCAGAATAATTCTCAATCTGGTTACAATCCACTCTACCATTCGCTGAATTACATTCTCATTATCTCGCGCATCACTACCCGCAACCCAAACCATGAATGATTCAATGTCATCATCTGGTGCATCTATTTCGAAACGGTTGTAGGCCAAAAAAACGGTCCCTGTCATAAACGCTGTTCGTTTATTTCCATCCAGGAAAACATGGCCTTTGGCAATATGATAAATTATATAGGATGCTACCTCAGCTGGAGTTTTGTAAATGTCAGAGGCATAATCAAGGCTGTTGAAGATCGAACTTATTTTACCCTCCGGATCTCCATAATCACCTGGCACACCGCCAAATTCCTCCAACTGTTGTCTATGGTAGTCAACTACATCACTCGGGCTAAAAGGCAAATTCATCGTTTACTCAGTTCCCGAAATGCTCCGTCGTATTTTTTCATCACGTCCTGTACCACATCAGGCGAGACACCTTTGTGCGCAACACCCCGTTGATTGACGGTATTTACTACTTTTCCCACGCCTTCAACATTGGGTTTAACGACTATTCCACCAATTTTCATACCTCGCACCCGAATTTCCTTTTTACCTGCAACGAGTGTTATTTTTGTTTTTACTCGTAATAACTTCCTCATTCTAATCAACTCCCAAAAAATGCGTACTTATATTATAGCATCATTCTCATTGCCCTTGAAGGGTAATTTTCAGTAACTCGGTGATGGTAAAAAGATGTAGTAATCATCCGCAACATACATCATCCCTGAGGCTAAACATCTGACGTGGTAGAAAGAGGTATCTACCTGTGATCAAGACTTGGCAGTGCAATGGTAGCGCTTTCGGACCCGGGAGGAGGCACGGGCAGCGGTCTTCGAGTATGTCTATACCTTCTATAACCGGATCAGGCGGCATGAGTGAAACGGTTATCTTACTCCGGAGGAGTATTATATGGAAGCAAGCAGAGGTGTGGGGAGTAGATAGCAGACCAAACCCGGCCGCAGACCATGCGGCAATCCAGAGCACCTGGACAGTCAAGGGTGCCGAGGCAAGCGGAGCGTCACTTGACGGGACAGGTGCCCTGGGGTAGAATCCTTTCGCCGG
>CAZHIT010000078.1:0-10305 GCA_964533125.1 uncultured Candidatus Sumerlaeota bacterium | reverse complement strand
CCTGCGGCACCATCTTGCCGCTCTCCGCACGGGAGGTTTTTCGGTCGCCAAATCGCCCTTGCGTTTAGGCGCAACATTGTCTATAATAAACGTAAGCGCATCTACTAGCGGAAGTAGTTCAATGGCAGAATATCGGCTTCCCAAGCCGGGGGTTGCGGGTTCGAATCCCGTCTTCCGCTCCAAATTGGATTTACGAATGTGAGAGCACATTCTTTTTTATCCGCCGGTGTAGCTCAACGGCAGAGCAGCTGAATCGTAATCAGCAGGTTGCGGGTTCAAATCCCATCACCGGCTCCATAGGAATACAGACACGGCAAGGGTTTGCCGTGTTTTTTTATACGATTCTTTCGTAATGGTAATGGTCTAAGTGGTATATTCATAAATAAGAAGGCCGATCTGGGCCTCGCGGGTCAAAGCCTAAGAGCCCGAGGCAAGGCAATGCCGGGGTAAGGATAGCCGCCTGTTCACTATTGGCGCTAGGAGTGCAAAGCCGTCAAGGAGCACTGGTCGTCTGAACACCCGCCCTTCTCTATACTCCCTTATTATCAAACTCAGGAATAAAGCTCTCTTCCGCCGTGCCGCCTTCCTGAATATATCCGTTCTCCACCCCGAGGGCAATGGCGTAATCGACCAGTTCAGCATACTCCGCTTCGGTGAGGGTACGATTAAGCTCCGGATAAGCCTGTACCATATGTGCTGAACAAATACTGGATCACCCGCTTGGAATCCCCGATACTGCCCGGTAAAGCCAGGTGGCGCACAATCACCCCTCTTTGCATCATACCTTCAGCGTCAAATACCGGCTGGGGTTGCTGCCGGACCATTTCTTCAAGGGCAGCGGCGGCCACCGGGAAATAATCGGGGGCGTGGGAATAGCGGCGGCTGAGGTTCGGGTCGACATATTTGAAGTCGGGGAGATAAATATCCACCGTACCCATCAGGCGGCGAAGGGTATCCGTGGTCTCATACCCGCTGGTGTTGTAGACGATAGGAATCTTCAGCCCATCGCGGCGGGCGGCAGCGACAGCTTCGATAATTGGGAGAGCATAATGGGTGGGGGTTACCAGGTTGATGTTTTGCGCCTGAGCAGCTTGCAGCTCCAGGAAGATAGCCGCGAGCCTCCCGACGGTTACCGGTTTGCCCGCTTCCCCGTGGGCCAGCCGGTAATTTTGGCAATAGACGCATTTTAGGCTGCAGCCGGCGAAGAATACCGTACCGGAGCCGGCGGCGCCGGTCAGGCAGGGCTCTTCCCATTGGTGGAGCGCTGCCCGGGCGACCCGGATGACCTCGGTTTCGCCGCAATAGCCGGTTTCTCCGCTGGTCCGGTCAATCCCGCACCGGCGCGGACAGAGGGTGCAGTGGGTATGTAAGTTTTCCATCTTCATCCTTCCTGTCAACAGCTTGCGCCAGATTCTTCTACCATTAAAGCATTACCCGGGCCAAAAAGCAACCGTAGCCAGCGGCGATAGGCTATGGTGGGTTCGAGTTCGCACCGCCGATGGTAGCGGGAGGCCGCGGTCAATCGGTACATAGACGACTTGGCCGAGGGAATGACTTCCCGGCGAACCGCAAAGCTAAGTCAGCAGCCTGGGGCAGATGCACCATTTTGTCAGGTTAAGCAAACAAACGGTGTGTTGGTTCAGACGCAGGCACCCGGGTTACTGCCGGACAGCGCCACTCCGGGAAGCGGCAAGACGACGAAAAAGCCCCGGATGATATCCCCAGTAGGAATTGGACTAACGGATAGCGAAGAAGATAGCGCCGGCAACTATGGCAGCGGCTTCGCTTATTGTGTATTCTAATGGCTAGCCCGCTTCGCTTTACCACCGCTGGCGCCAGGGCAGACGACGCGAAGGGTAGAGTGGCGGGCGCTGAACGCGCCGGCCGGGGAGGCTGTATGAAGAATTATCTGATCGCGGATCTCCCGCTTCGCCTCCAATGCTTTGGGCCGACCCTAAACCACCTGGCCCGCACTTACCAAGCCGGCACGGGACCGGAGGCGGCGATAACGATCATCTCCGCTCAGGTGGATGCGATTGCGATACAGGGCAGAGAGGTCCGAAGAGAAAAGAATTCGATCTACACCCGGGATGCCGCCTTTGACCACATTTATTACCAGGAGAATGGCCGCATCAAGCAGCATTCTGCTTCTAATCCCGAAGCCACCGCTTTTAGCTTTGAGTTCTGCGATCGGTTGACGGCTTATCCGGACCTGTCCCTGGATGAGTGGGAATATATCCAGACCGGGCTGGCCTTTTCCCGGGCCTTACTGAACTACGACGGATTTTGTCTGCACGCGGCGGCGGTGGCGCTGGATAACCGGGCGATACTCTTCTCCGCGCCCTGCGGGACGGGTAAATCCACCCACGCCGGTCTTTGGCAGGAGCGTTTTGGGCCCGAACGGGCGGTAATTATTAACGATGACAAACCAGCCCTCCGGCGGCTGGATAATAAATTCTACGTATATGGGACTCCCTGGAGCGGCAAAAGTGGTCTGAATATCAATGTCCGGGCCCCCCTGGCGGCGGTCGTCTTCCTTAAACAGGCGCCGGAGAACCGGCTGAAGCGCCTGAACAGCCGCGAAGCGATTCCCTGGCTCCTCGGTCAGTGCCTGCGTCCCGGCGGCGACCGGGAGAAGATGGATAAATTACTGACCCTGCTGGATGCGCTCCTGCAAGAGACTCCGATGTATCAGCTCGATTGCACCATCAGCCCGGCGGCGGCCGACCTGGTCCACGCCGCAATCTTCGATGAAGGGACGGGATAAAGATGAGAATCAAGGATGCCTATCTTCTGCGGGAGGGCAAGAAGTCCTCTTACGAGGGGCTCCTCCCCCTTGTAAATATGAGAATTAAGGAAGGCTATCTCCTGCGCGAGGTGGCCGGGAACCATGTGGTGGTCCCGACCGGCCAGGCGGCTCTGGATTTTTCCGGCCTCATCACCTTAAACGAGACGGGGGCGTTTTTATGGAAACGCCTGGCGGCGGAGCAAACCGAAGCCGAACTGGTGGCGGCCCTGCTCGCCGAATACGATGTGGACGAAGCCACCGCCCAGGTGGATACGACCGAGTTCGTCGCCCGGCTGAAAGCGGCTGATCTGCTTGCCTGAGCGGGTGGCTATGGCGGAGCTTTCCCCGCTCATCGCCGAAATCCTGCAGGGCGGCGGCGAAGTCATCCTCACGATAACCGGGCGCAGTATGCTGCCCCTGCTGCGGGACCGCCGGGACAAGGTTTGCCTGGTGCACCCCCGGGAGCAGCCCTTGCGGCAATACGATATCCCCCTGTACCAGCGGACGGACGGCAGCTTCGTGCTGCACCGGATAATAGCTGTGGGGCCGGCGGGGTATGCCGTCTGCGGGGATAACCAGGAGGTTCGGGAGTACCCGGTCCTGCCTTCGCAGGTGATTGGCGTAGCCAAAGGTTTCTGGCGGGACGGGAATTATACCGCCTGTTCGGATTTTTGGTACCGGCTTTATAGCCGGTTGTGGGTGGTCCTCATCCCCCTGCGGCGGCTTAGCCGGCGGGGAAAACGGTTCTTCGGCCGGGGGGTTAGGCGTTTGGCCGGCCGGCTTTAGCAGCGGGCGGGATAAAAAACGACACCCCGGTTGGGCGAGTCCGCAGGAATATTTATTGAACCGTTAGTATTGGTGTAGGCAGACAGCAGATGAAGCTGTCTGCCTTTGCCGTATTTAGGCTTCTTCGACCAAAGCTCCGATTACACCGATTTACTGTATTGCGATAAATAATTATTGAATCACATATTTAGCTATGCTATTCTATACTTAGAAAACGGGAAGGGGAGATCATATGTCCTCGAAAACCTTGTGTCTGGGCGTCAGATTTGCCGCAATTATTGCGGCGGTGTGCGGTGTTGTCCTGTTCTGCGCGATTAATTTTACCATCGCCGAGGAATGGACAATGAGCCCTTCAGCCCTCACGACTTGGCACATTATCGTCACGCTGTCGGCACTGCCGTGTTTCGGAGTCCTTATCTGTATGTGGGCGGTTTCAAACGCAATCGCCAACGACACCGTGTTCACGGTCAAGACGTCCAAATGGATCGAGCGGGGGGCGCTGCTCCTGTTTGCTGATGCCGGATTTGTCTTTGTCGTAAATACCGCGATGTTTGCGCTCGCGCGCAGCAATTTTACCGTGTTGTCCGCAGCCGCCATGACTACTTTTGCGCTGATTGCCTTTGCTCTGCTGGCGGCGGTTCTGTCGCGCTACATCGCCAAAGCCGCCGCCTTGCAGGAGGAAAGCGAGGGTACGCTATGATTGTGATAAATGTGGACGTTATGCTCGCCAGACGCAAAATGAGTGTCACAGAACTCGCGGAGCGCGTTGGGTTTACGATGGCGAATGTGTCGATGATAAAAACAGGCAAAGTCAAAGCTTTGAAAATGACTACTCTCAATAAGCTTTGCGAGGCTCTCGACTGTCAGCCGGGCGACATATTGGAGTATCAAAAGGAGCGATAGCAATGAATTGGAGCATTATCTGGATCAAACTGCAAAAGGCAAAAGCATGGATTAAGTCTTAAGGAGGATTTGATGATGAGGGCGGATTATTTGAAACCGAAAATATGGTTACCAATATTATGTGGCTTGAGTATCGTGGGTATTTTCGTTGCAATTGGCGAAAATGATGATGCACCAATGTTCACTCTGCTTGGACTTATTTCAGCTATTCTTCTTTTGTTCTATGGAATTTACAATGTTGCGGCAGAAAGCAAACGCTCTCTTCCTGTCGGAATTTTATTCTTCATGCTGTCTGCTATCGGCATTGCACTTACCATCATTCTTTGGTTTAAAGGCGAATACAGTGACTCGCCCGGAGTTTGTGGATTAATTGTAATGATTTCGCTCGGATTTGGTATGGTAGGGGCAAAGTTTGTGAGGAAAAGACAATAAAACAGCCTGCAAATTGAGTTTTACCGAGGCATCGGATGCGAAAGAATAACTTTCAAGAGAGATAGGCGCCATCCCTTGCGGGATAACGCCTATCTTTTGCATCTCTTTACCAGTTCGGGGTATGGTTCAGTAAGTTGCCCTGCTAAACCGCACCTTTGGCGGGTGTTGTTTTTGGGTTGCTCTTAGTACTTGGCCAGCTTCTTGATCGCCTCGGCCAGCATGATGGTGCCTCTTTCCACTTTCTCCGCCGACTCGAAGGTGAAGCAGAGCCGCAGCTGGTTGTCGCCTTCGTCGGTGGAATAGAAGCTGTCGCCCGGCCGGTAGGAAACTTTGCCGGTGGTCTCTTTGAGCAGTTCGATCGGGTCCACCCGGCCTTTTTCCCATTCAACCCAGAGGAAGAAGCCGCCGGACGGTTTGGTCCATTTCACCCAGTCGGGCATATTGTTCTCGAGGGCCGCCAGCATCAGGTCTTTTTTCATCTTGTAGATCTTGTTCATCTTCTCGATGTGCTGGTAGATGTGCCCTTGCTTGCAGTATTCGACGGCGATCGCCTGACCGAGGTGGTTGGCGCTCATGTTGGTGTTGCCCTTTAAGCGGGTGATGGCGCCGACGATGGCCGGGGAGGCGATGATCCAGGCCAGCCGGAAGCCCGGGGCCAGGGGCTTGGAGAAGGTGCTGGTATAAATGACGTAGCCTTCGGGGTCAAAGGCTTTGATGGACGGCTGTTTTTCCCCTTCGTAGATGAATTCGATGTAGGCATCGTCTTCGAGGATGAGGAACTCGTACTTCTTGGCCAGTTCCACCAGTTCCTGCCGCCGTTTGGTGGAGGTGCTGGTTCCGAGCGGATTGTGGTAGTTGGGCATAATATAGACGAGCTTCAAAGGTTTGCCCATCTCTTGCCGTTCTTTGCAGTAGGCTTCGAGTTTCACGATGTCGATGCCTTCGTCGTCCATCGGAATCTGCTCCACGTGGGCTCCGGAAACCTGGAAGACCGCAACCGCGCCGGAGTACGAGGGGGCTTCCATAACCATGGCATCACCCGGCTGCAGCACAAGGCGGGCAACCAAGCTCATGGTTTCGGTGGAACCGTCGCAGATGACGACTTCGCCCGGCTGGGACTGGATGCCGCTCTTCTTGCAGTGCTCGGAGACCCATTCCCGCAGTTCCACAAACCCGTTCGACGGGCCGTAGTTTAGGATGCGGGGATAGTCTTTGGCCAGAGCTTCGTTAGCGAGTTTGCCGATGAGTTCCCAGGGATAGTACTCCGGGTCGGGATAACCGCCGGCCAGGCTGATGGCGCCGGGGACTCCCCAGTTGCCGTAGGCGGCAGACCGGGGCGGCTTGTAGCCTTTGAGGGCCGGGTCAAACATTTTGGTGACGTCAAACATAATTTCCCCTCCTTTATTTATATGGGATGGCACTCTTTATAACACGATCAGGTCTTTGGGCGCCCGGTTTAAGTTTTCCACTCCGTCCGGTCCCATCAGGATAATATCTTCGATACGCACCCCGAATTCTCCTTGCAGATAAATGCCGGGTTCGATACTAAAAGCCATTCCCGTCTCCAGGCGGCGGGGGTTACTCCCCTTGATGTCCGGGGCTTCGTGCCCGGCGTACCCAATACCGTGCCCCAAGCGGCTGAGGAAATACTCGCCGTAGCCAGCGGCGGTGATTATCGACCGGGCTACCCGGTCGATGTCGCTTGCCAAAGCGCCGGTACGGATGGCGGCGATCGCCGCTAAATTGGCTTCCAGGACGATACCATACACCTGCCGCTGCTTTCCGGTCGGCTCACCGACAAAAACGGTCCGGGTGATATCCGAATACATCCCGTGGTAAGTGCAGCCGTAATCCATCAGCACCAGGTCCTGTGGCTGGATAACCCGGTCGCTGCGGTTGTAGTGGGGCTTGGAAGCGTTGGGGCCGACGGCGACAATCCCATCGCCGGCGACGCCCCGGGCCCGGAAGGCAGCGCGGATCTTGTCCCTGACGTCCTTTTCCGTCATCCCCGGGCGGATAAAGGCCAGCAGCTCGGTAAAGACCTCATCCGCGTACCGGGAGGCGACGCGGAGGCACTCCATTTCCTCAGCGTCTTTGATGATGCGCATTTCTTCCATCAATACCCGCCCGGAGACAAACTCCATGCTGCCGGCGGCGGCTATCTCCAGGACGTGGACGGCGCGGGCGTACTGGTTGGCGGCGACCTTCTGGCCCCGCAGTCCGTATTGCCGGGCACAGCGGTCCACGGTGCCGAGATAGCCGTCCCCATCGCTCCAACTGTGGATCCGTTTAGGATCCAGAATCTCTCCCATTTCTTCCTGGGAGAGCAAAGGGCAGATGTAAAAATAACTTCCATCCCGGAGGACGAACAAGGCTTCGAAGCGTTCGGTGACCGATGGTGAATGGCCGAGGAGAAAATGCATTTCCGGCGAAGGGGCGACCAAGACGGCCGCGCAGTCCGTTTTGTTCAGTTCAGCCGTTAGCCTGGCGAAATACTTCTGATTGAGCATAAACCCTCCTTTCCGGTCGCCATATAGCGACCAGTAGTTGCGTCTTCAACCACATTGTACCACTTTTCCGGCTGTCGACCCAGTTCTTTGTGCAGAAAATGTGAATATAATGTGTGAATTGGATATCTTATGCAGGGAGTGGCGGCAGGAGAAGGATGTCGCCATCCCGGATTAAGCTAAGTAAGGGTTTTGGTCAAGGACTGGGTAATATCTCGCTTCAGGGAGTACCTTTCCTATGTCTGGCTGATGGAGGGGGAGCCCATCACCTTTCTGGCGAAGGAGTTGACGAAGTGCTAGGGGCCTTGACAACGTCGGCGGCGGTGGACAGTCAGATTAGGTGCGGACGGCGGCTGGCGTTTTATGGCGGTAACAGGTAGCGACCGCCAATTATGCATCGGAGCGGCACTCGGAGACGGCGGCGCTGCACCGGCCTGGGGCCGCCGCTCCATCTCGGTCTGAGGTCCGATGCGGCAGCCAGGGATCTGGCACGGGCGGCCTACGCGAAATACATGCTTCTCTGCACCGACGATGACTATCTGATTCCCTGGCTTACCGCCGGTAAAAGACCTTGAGGCGGCTGGGGCAAGAATGGCGGCGGCAAAATACTGACTAAGATGGGTGAACTGATGACTAAGGAAGATAGTGCTTAATTTCCGTCCCCTGCGGTAGTACTCGGGCGACTGTTTCAAGGCGGAGATACGGATAGGCGAAAATGACTTGGCGGCAGAAATGGTATGGGCGGTATAGGCTATCGGCCGAGTCTACTGACTGGTAGGCGGTGTGCAAGCACCTAGCGGGCGTACCCAGCTGACCCCAAGCTCGGCTGGTTATGGCTCACTCTTTTTTGCTTTCCTCCGCCCTTTCAGGTAAAATGAGATGGGACACGAACCCACCCGGCAGAGCTGAAAGATGGATTGGAGTGAATTAACATTGCGACACGGGAAGATCATTACGATTCTGGTGCTTCTGATTGCTTTCCTGGCTGCATTGGCAACGTCTATGGGCATCTTCAGCAGCGGAGGACCAGGACCCTCGGACTATCTGTCCGTCCGAGGTCAGACAGTCAAGCTTTACGGACAGGGTCTGTACCGGCATATGTCGGCGGAAGTGGCCCCCCAGGGAATAGCGCAGGACTATGTCACCCTATTTATAGGCGTCCCACTCCTGCTGTACGCCCTAACCCGGGCGCGGCAGGGGTCTTTGCGAGGACGTTTTCTCTTGGCCGGCACCTTAGGCTATTTTCTGGTTACCTACCTTTTTTATCTGGTGATGGCGATGTACAATGCGTTATTTCTGGTGTACGCCGGCTTAATGGGCGCCTCCTTTTTCTCTATTGCTATGACCCTGCTGTCGTTTGACGTGGATGAATTGCCCGAACGGTTCCGCACAGGGTTACCAGCCAAGCCGGCCGGCGGGTTCCTGATCTTTAGTACCATCGCGATCGCTTTTCTCTGGATGAGCATCGTTGTACCGCCGCTGGTGAGCGGCGATATCTACCCTCTAGAAGTCGAGCATTATACAACTCTCATCGTACAGGGTATGGATATTGGATTGCTGCTGCCCCTCGCTGCCGTTTCCGGGTTTCAGTTGCGGCGCCTAAGTGCGGCCGGTTTTCTGATGGGACCAGTCTACCTTATCTTCCTGTCTCTGTTGATGGCGGCGCTTACAGCCAAAATCATTGCTATGGGAATGCAGGGGTACAACATCATTCCAGCGATTTTCATTATTCCCACCTTTGCGGCAGCTGCATCTTACTTCTCCGTCAGGCTACTGCAGGAAGTGCAGGAAATGTCGTAACCGTGGGTTGCCGGACGGCGGGGGGATTAGGTTGGCAGCGCCGGGTAATCGGGCTAGGGCAGCTAAAGCCGGGTCTATTGACAAGAATTGGCTTTATTGCTATTCTTTTTCTGACGGCAAATATGATTAAACAGGGGGTAATACCATGACCAAACTCGCGGCCGGGCAAATTATGCCTGATTTCGCCTTTCAGACGCCTTTCCAGACGAACCTTAGCCTGTACTCCATCTTAAACGGAAAGAAAACCGGCTTGCTGTTCCTGCGTTACTACGGCTGCACCGTTTGCCAGCTGGATATGCGCCGCCTGGCCCAGGGCTACGAACAGATCACCGCTACCGGCGGCCAGGTGCTGGTGGTGCTGCAGTCCGATCCGGCGCTGATCCGGGAACAGGTCGCCGAAGGAGACCTGCCGTTTACCATCATCTGCGATCCGGACCAAAAGTTGTACCAGCAGTTCGGGATTCCGGCGGCCGCCTCCATGGAAGAACTGGTCAGCGGCAACTCCATGGCCAAGATTGCCGAACTGAAAGGCACCGGACTGACTCACGGCAAATACGAGGGGAACGAACAGCAATTGCCCGCTTTCTTTGTGGTGGACGCGGAGAGGAAGATCACGCACGCCCACTACGGCAAGAACCTGGCCGACGTCCCCAATGTGGCGGAGATGGCCCGGCTGCTGCAATAGGCAGTAAGAATAAACGAAGCATATTGCTGGTTGGGAGTAACCGCTGCGCAACTGCCCCTCGCCCTGGGGCAGTTTTCTTTTTTACCGGGGCGTTCTCCGGTTTGAGCGAAACGTATCCTGTTCCCGGTACTTCTCCGTCCGGTAAACTCTGGTAGAATTAAGAGCTAAGGATATGCCCCGGTATTGGGCTAATCCGGCCAGCCTTCCTCGTATTGTCCGGAGGGATATTTAAACCCTGACGGCGAATATTAGGGAAGAATCGGTATGACAACCGGCGGCGAAAGGTGAGTGAGGGTAATGGAAGGTTTCGGGCAAGGCTTGCTCCAGGGAAAAATGGCGTTCATTACCGGGGCGGCTATGGGCAATGGCGAGGGGATTGCCAGGGGCATGGCGCAAAAAGGGGC